>JAAEMD010000406.1 GCA_024225875.1 bacterium | reverse complement strand
TGTTAAGGTTCAGTTTTGTATAACCTTGATATGAAGTTAATAGTAATTTTTTAGGTAAGGAAAATCAACAAAAAAGAAGGCTGGAAAGAGGTTGGGTAGTCCTGTAATATGAGGATATCGCAAAGGACTTTATGGATGGGTGTTCAAAATTTAGGTAGGATAGCAAAGGATTTGAAATAATATTGATATCAGGACTACTAACCAAGCACTCTAAAATGTTAAAAGGCCATACCATATCATAGTATCTTCGCCAAAATCTACTATGAAATGGCATGACGCTCATCAAGAATGGTCACTTAAGCCGTGACAAAAAAAACATACCACACACATTTTAGTCATTCAACCTGTGGTGAGAAAAAACACTAAACGTGACACGTTCACGCTTTTGTATTTTTGGTCTATTCAGTGCTACTGACATAGGACGGGACAATTTATATAGGTTAAGCTGTGTCCAAATTCCGTACACTCTTTAAATAGCATACTGATGTGAATTTTCAGCAATCTATTGAAATTTATAGTGTCCCGTCTTATGGTGGTAGCCCTATTCAGCATGAGCTCAAGTCTATTTCAATATCTTTGACACCTCATTTTTCATAGCTGCTAAAATGGATCTTTGCTTTCCACAAAAGAGATTTAAAATCCTTCCACAATAGTTGCTCCACGATGCTATTGCATATAACCACTGCTTTTGAAAAAACTGATAAAATCCATACCCTGTAAATCCAATCATTCCGATTGCCAATAAAATAATCTCATACTTCCCTCTTTATAGTTCCCTTAAATCCTTTCAAAAAACAAAATTGCTGGTAGTCTGAGATTATAATCCTTATTCATGATCATTTATAGGACATCTTTTCAACTTCGGGCAAAGAATCTCTATTGCCTTACCTTTATAAAATATAATTGTGTGCTTTTCTTCACTTAAGCGAACTTGTTTTTTTGTGCTCATTTGCTCCATTTCCCGAACAGTGCTCTCAAAAAAGTCTAATTCCTGTCCACAGTCACAGCGA
>JAAEMD010000405.1 GCA_024225875.1 bacterium | reverse complement strand
TTTTCTCCCACTCATCTGCAAGTGGTATTATTTCATTTACAGCAAACTCTCTTAATCTATTCCTGAACGCCTTATGTTTATCTGTATATTCAAGTATTTCCATATATACCTCAACTTTTATTAGTTCATGGATACTGATATTATTTTTTACTTTTTTTTATTCTGCCAATCTCTTTTTCAGCTATTTTATCTTTCAGGTATGATTTACTACTTCCCATTAATTCAAGAACTTTTGCATCTCTGTAAAATCTTTCCACTTCATACTCAGTTGTATATCCATAACCTCCAAAAAGCTGAATAGCTTCATCAGTTACTTTGACAGCACTTCTCGTTGCACTGTTTTTTGCCATTGCGCAAATTGCATAATCTGGTTTCCCATTGTCTATTGTTTGCGCAGCTTTATGAGTTATAAGTGATGCAAGTTCTATCTGTGTTGCCATTTCAGCAATTTTATGTCTGGTTATCTGGAATTCGCCTATTTTTTTCCCAAACTGCTCTCTTAATTTAATATAACTAAGTG
>JAAEMD010000404.1 GCA_024225875.1 bacterium | reverse complement strand
TGGGTGCTCAGGAATATCATGGGCTCTCTGGCAAGAGATTATGAAACAGAGCAGCGGCTGAGTGCTGTTGCCAAAGTGCTATTTTGTGAAAATATCACAAAAACAGCATTTTTACAGTTGCATTTTTCACCCTTTCTGATAACACTGTTAAAATACAGTCATGAAGGGGGAACAAATGTTAATTCAGTTTGTAGTTGAAAATTTTCTTTCATTTAAAGAGGAGACTGCTTTTAACCTGATCGCTACAAGTGATAAAAGGCATCCGGCCCATATAAACAGAAACGATAAGCGTGTTCCAAATGTTGAAATACTTAAAACAGCAGCACTCTATGGAGCAAACGCTTCAGGAAAGTCTAATCTTATCAATACGATAGAGTTCGCAAGAGATTTTATAATATTTGGCACAAGAGGGGATGAGACTATCTCTGTAATGCCGTTCAGGTTAGATTCTGATTATATAAACAAGCCCAGTAAATTCCAATTCATATTCTATCATAACAATAAAGTTTATGACTTCGGTTTTGTGGTGGATAAGTTTAAAGTTCATGAAGAATGGCTTTTTGTAAAATCAAACCGTAATTACAAAAGGATGTATGAAAGAATAACGACCAAATCAGGAAAAAATAAATATGAATTCGGTCCTTCTCTTGTCAAAAAGACTTCAAAAAATAAATATTTAAGATACAGTTATGAGATGGAAGGGACGAGGGCTAATCAGCTGTTTTTAACTGAGGCATTCAACAGAAATATTCACGAGATTGAACCTGTGATGCATTGGTTTAAATATACCCTTGTCATTTTAAGCCCAAATTCAGGATATTCAGCTTTGGAATTAAGAGCA
>JAAEMD010000403.1 GCA_024225875.1 bacterium | reverse complement strand
TCAAACGCATCTTTCATTTTTGGATATTGTTTTGTATATTTATAGGTCCATCCCAATTTGTTCCATCCATGGGGGATTTGATCATCTATTTGAACTGCTCTTTTATAATAGAATTCTGCTTTCTGATAATTATCTTTCAGTTGAAATAATTTGCCAATTTTGTAACATAATTCTGCATCGTCTGACTTAAGTTCGTATGCCCGCAAAAGATAGCCAAGTCCTTCATCGGTTTGTTCGTTATATGAGTTCCAATTTGTTATCTTGGCATAACCCTTTAATTTTAATAAAACCGCGGATTCTTCTTCAACACCCTCTGTCTTTTCTTTGGAAATTAGTTTTTCAACTTCTATGATAAAAGGAGCAGCTATTCCGATAGACATCATTGGGATATATATCATCACAATCAGAATAATTGTTGCCATAATCGAAGCTGGTTTATTGCATACACGGAGCCAAATATTATGGATGTAGTTAGCAAGGACTTTGGCATTATCGCTGTTCATCTTAAACTTATTCTTCAACTCATTAAGCATTCTGGCTATTTGTTCATCCGTTATAAATTCATCTGATTCATCGGCAAAGTCAGGGTCGCTTTTCAAACTATGAGCAATCTTGGCGGAAAGGTAAGTCGCTCTTAAAGAGATTATTATAAAACCGGCGAAGATACCAATCAGAATCATTTTAAAGAAAAAAGCCATTCCAATCAGAATTAAAGTTGTAAGAAGTTTAAATGTAATTTCAATTTTAGGGTTTCTTGAGAATAAAAGGTGATCGAAAAAGCGGCCACCATCAAGAGGATGAAACGGCAATAAGTTAAAAGCATTAATGAACAAGAAACAACTTGAAAGGAAACCGCATAGTTCGTTTTTTGTTTTAAAATACACCACAGCTAAAACTAAACCCAAAATTATGCCGGGCACAGGCCCAAGTAGAGAAATAATGGCTTTCCGCACACTGCTGGGATTTTTTTCTACACCAGAAACTGCGGCTCCTAACATGGGAATAAAAAACATCTGCACATCTTTGTAACCAAATATTTTCATTCCAATTAAATGGCCCATTTCGTGAATAAATATGACAAATAGAATAGCTAAGATATTCG
>JAAEMD010000402.1 GCA_024225875.1 bacterium | reverse complement strand
GTAAGTCTTATAATTTTGTTCCTATTAAAAGATTGTGTGCATTAAATGGAGAAAATGTAACTTTTGAAATGGTTTTAAAATGGGGTCTGTAATTTTATAAAGAAAATTAACGATCGGGTGGTAGTGATTATGAGGTATCCACGAGATTATTATCCTGGCAAAAAGAGCAAAGTACATTATTTTGAATATCAATAAAATTACAGGAGCTAAGACTGAATATAACATATCAGGTATAGTTTACCTAAAAAAAGACAGTATTGCAAAATATTATCTAAAATTAAACAGGCTTTATCAGGATAGTTCTTTTGAACGCTGTACAGCTTTTAATATTACATTTTGTATTTCTTTATCTATTGTGCTTCTGTCAAAGGCATTTAATCCGGCTGCAGTTGTTCCTCCAGGGGAGGCTACATCACTGATTAGCTGTTCCGGAGCCTTCTCGCTTTTTAAGAGCATCTTCCCGGCGCCAGCCATTGTTTGTGCAGCAAGTCTTAATGATGTTTTATAATCAAGGCCTTCTTTTTCTCCGGCTTTTGCAATGTTATCTGCCAGTCTGTAGAAAAAGGCTGGCCCACTGCCGCAAATACCTGTTACTGCGTCCATATACTTTTCATCCACTTCTTCGATTTCACCAAGAACACTGAAGATTTTTTTTATTAACTCATATGAATCTGTGCTTATGTTTTTCTTAAAAGATAAGGCAGACATCCCTTCATTAATAATTGCCGGGGTATTTGGCATAACTCTTACAATGCGGATATCTGTACCAAGATACTGTTCGAATAGACTGATTTTAGTTCCTGCTAATATAGATACAAGGAGCTTGTTTTTAATGTTTGTTTTGGAAAGATCTGCTAAGAGTGGTTCTATGTTCTGAGGTTTTATACAAAAAAGTATTATACTGCTTTTAGTTACCAGATCTTGTAAATCGGTATCAGTTATATTGTATTTATTTTTAATGAAATCTTTCCTTTTCTGGTTGATTTCATAGAAAATTATTTTATTTGGAGCGGCAAGTTTAGAGTTAATCAGTCCACCTGAAATTGCAGCTGCCATTTTTCCAGCCCCTATAAAACCTATGGTAAAATCGTTTTTCATTTAATGTCTGCAGAAATTAGTTGTTATTAAATTAAAACTCAACTTTTGGAGCAGTTTTAGCTTTTTGATCAATTTGAAAATAATCTTTTTTGGTAAAGCCGGACATATTTGCAACAAAGCTCCCGGGAAACATCCTGATGCTCTTATTAAAAATTTTCACATGTTCATTGTATCTTCTTCGTTCAACTGAAATTCTATTTTCAGATCCGGCAAGCTCGTCCATAAGTCTTGTGAAGTGTTCATTTGATTTAAGGGCAGGGTAGTTTTCTACTACCATTAGTAAGCGTGATATTGCAGATTCCATTGCATTTGCAGCCTTGATCTTTTCCGAGGTAGATCCAGCCCCTGCTATCTTTGACCTTGCTTCAGCAATATTTTCAAATACTTCTTTTTCATGTTTTGCGTAACCTTTTACAGTGTTGACCAGATTCGGAACTAAATCATAACGACGCTGAAGCTGATTTTCAACTTGTGCCCAGGAAGCATTAACTGCTTCTTCCATACTTATCAAATTGTTTCTGGCTGAGAAAAACCATATTAATATTAAAAGAACAGCTCCTCCAGCTAACCATAAATTTCTATTGGATTTTTTTTGATTAATAACTGTCATGTTTTATTACTCCTTTTTCAAACCTGTTTAATATATATAGCTGTTCCAAAGTAAAATGTCCGACACTAAAGTTTTCAAATGACTTCGTTTATGTACACCAGTACACTGCACTCAGACATTTAAACGGACAGTTCAATTTGTACCAGCTATAGCTTTATAACATACCGCTTAGTATATTTACCACCCTCTGGAAGCACCGCCACCACCGGATAAACCGCCGCCAAATCCACCGAATCCACTGCCACCGAAGTTACTAAAGGAGCTTGAATAAGATCTTCCGCTGCCACTAAGCAGTAATAAACCCAGTAGTCCGAGCCTGGACCCTCTGAATACTGAGAAAAATAATATAAGTAATATGATTTTTATAATAGCAGAAGGAAAGTTGCTGGTAGGCTTACTGGCTGTCGGTTGGTGGCTGTTTAAAGATAATGGGACTTTATAGTGTTTTGCTATTATACCGGCTATTGTCAGGTGGCCATTAACAATACCATCTATAAACTGGCCCTGTTTAAAATAGGGTAGTACATTCTTATCTAAGACTGCGCCAGCCCTGCCATCAGGTATGAGTCCTTCAAGCCCGTAACCGACTTCGATTCTGGTCTTTTTTTCTTTTAATGCAATGATGAATAAAACACCCATGTTATTTTTCTTATCACCGATACCCCATTTTTCAAATAATTTATTTGAGTATTCATCAATTGTTTCATTACCGATAGAATTTACGACTACAGTAACTATTTGTGAGTTTGTTTTCTGATATAACTGCTGTGATATCCTGTTTAACAAGTTTTTTTCTTTTATAGAAAGAGTGCCTGTATTATCGCTGACATAGCCTTGATTTATTATGCATAGAGTTTTTACAGGCAGGAAAAGTATTAATGCTGTAATAAAGATAAATTTAATAGTTAGTTTATTTTTCATGAGTATTATTATTTTTTATATAACTGATCAATCTGCATAGTTATTTTTTCAAGTTCAGTAAGATACTGATCAAAGTACTGTTCAAGCCTGGTTTTTGGTATTGAATCGAGAATATTCAGGAAAATACCTTTATTGAAATCAAGTTTTTCAGATAGCTTATGAATTATATCCCTGTTATCTGCTATCACTATTTCTTCTTTATCCATTTTAATAAACTGTTTAAATACTGATATAAAAGAAGGCAGAGAAAGTTTTATTAACTTATTAATATCTCTTCCTGGTGCAATATAAGCTTCTCTGAGTTTGAGTATATGTGAGCGTAGATAAAACTCACACTCGTGTCTCAGGTTTTTGGGATCTATAGTTACATTATCCAGTATATCTACTCCACTGAGTAATTTTCTGTTTTCTTTCATTTCCATAAATTCTACAGGAAAAACATCAAGAGAATGTTTGATCTCATCTTCAGTAAAAATTGTTAATTTAAAGTTGTTTTTAATAAGTACGGGCTGTAGATCTCTTTGTTTTTTAAGTTTTGAAGTTGAAACAGTGTTAAGAATTAATAACAGCAGCTTTTCTTCCTTATTAAGGGTTTGAAGTTCAGTATTTTCACCGTAAATGTAAAAGCTTATTAATGAATCACTGTAAATCTGCTTTGTTCTGCTGATAATATCATTCATGATTTTACTGTATTTGTTGAGTGTCATAGTCTGTAACTCCTGATACAAATAATTTATTTATGGTAATATCAT
>JAAEMD010000401.1 GCA_024225875.1 bacterium | reverse complement strand
TTCTCTCCCATAACGAAAATTTCATAAAGTTCATAAAGAGTATTAAAGCAATATTCTAGACACAATATCCATTCATACATCTTTACATCTTTATCTTTACCTTTACATACCTAAAGCCCTATCAGTTTTTTTACAGATAGGGTTTTTTAGTACCTTTATATAGAGTAGCGTTTAGGTGATCATTCATTATTTATCATTCATTATTTATCATTATTCCAAGTGGCCTACCAAGTCAACCAGTCCAAACCAAACCAGTCCAGTCCATATCAGACCAAACCAGGCATATCATACCATATAGGCCATCCAGTCCATATCATATCAATCAGTCCATGCAGTCCAGACCAGGTCATATAGACAGACCAAACCAAACCAGTCCAGTCCAAACCATATCATACCATACCATATCATATAGGCCATATCATATCAGGCATATCAACCATATCATATCAACAGTCCATGCCATGCCAAGTGGTCCAACCATACCAGCCATATCAACCATATCAAGTGGTCATATCAGACCATATCAGACCATATCAGCCATATAGACCATATCAGCCATATAGACCATATCAAGTGGTCATATAGACCATATAGACCATACCAACCAGTCCATCCATACCATATAGACCATATCATATAGACCAGTCATATAGACCATACCATATCAGTTAGTCCATACCAGTTAGTCCATATCAGTTAGTCCATATCAACCAGTCCAACCATATCAGCCATATAGACCATATCAGCCATATAGACCATATCAACCATCACTCCAAATGGTCATAGTCAAACCAACCAAAAAAAAAAGAGTACTACAAAACCAAAAAAGAGTACTACCCCAAAATATCTCCGTGAAAGTAGTACAGTGCGATATTCTATGAAATTGTATGAAATTAAAAACAAGGCAGCAAAAGGCAAAAAAACACCTTCAAAATGGCATCAAAAACGCTCAAGGATTAAAAATTTCGATAAAAAGGATGTTCTCTACATTAATAGGGCTTAAAAATCAATTTTGAGCTTGTTTGGCCTTAAAAAGTATGAAAAGGGTGCACGCCGGCGGGAATCACGCCCAATCAAAATAATATATATATAAAACTGCAAGCAGTTTTATGTATATATTATTAGGGGGGGATTTGAGGGTATTTTGTGCTTATACCTAAATCATTATTGCCGGTGATATCAGATAGTTACACGCCAAAATCAGATAGGTATACCTAGTAATATACATAGATATATACCAATTTAAGAAGCGCGTAAACAAAGGATTTTTTGATTTTGGTATAATTTTCGATTGTACTTAAAAATGAGCTAATTTAGGTAGTACATTTTTTATCGCCTAATTTAGTAATACGAGATATTGCGATATTAGGGCAAATCACTTTGCAATTTGCGTGCCAACTATTAGGGCAAGAGTCGTGCCAGCTATTTTTTGGAGGTATTAGCAAGGACTATGCCAAGTTTCTTTGGCATGGTTCTTGCCGTGGTTGTAGACGTAGGATTGACGGGGGTTTAGGGAATTTTAGATTTATTATTTCCAAGGTACTGTTAGGCTTAGCTAACATTCTAAGTTGCGCCAGCCCAAATCCCTTTCTCTACATTCCCTATTTTCAGGTACTTACAGTATCGATAATTTAATTAAATTCCTTTTTTGTTTTTTATTTATTTTAAAAACCGCTTTTTTCAACCCCAAAAAAATTGATCTTTTTTTAAAAATAATTTAAAAATTTTATAAATAATTTTTTCGAGCTCCTCACAAGCTGATTTTTTATACTACTTTTATATTTTTTAGTAGTATAACTTATCGCAAAAAGTAGTACTTTTTGTAGTATTTATTTATAATAAAAATAGCTCTTAAAAAAAAGGACGTCAAAAATCAAGTCTTAAGACACCTTTAAAATGGGGCTGTATATAGTGTAGATGAAAAAAGTCAGCTAAAGTCAAATGCGGATTGGCTATTGGTAGGGGCTTAGAGCTACCCTCAGCCCGTTTGCCTATATTTTAAGCGGGTCTTAGTATTTTTTAAATTGAAATAAGAAGTGGAGGCTGATAAAAGATGATAAAGGCTATAAAAAGCTGCAAAAACTATAAAAGCTATAAAAATTTAGCAAAATATTGTCAAAAATTTGCAAATATTTGGCACGCATCTTGCTTATATTCTGAATAGCCCTTACCTAAGCCATACCTAAGCCTTACCTAAAGCTTATATCAACCTCCGCTGGTGCACATGGTGCAATAGAGCTGCCTATTCGGCAGTAAATCATGTGAATAATGACAATTTTTCTTTCGTTATTATCTAAACTGCCTATCCGGCAGTAAATATTTAACCTCCGCAACATCTCTAATTGATGCATATCTAAGCTGCCTACCCGGCAGTCAATACATTGTCTTCAATTATTTTTTCCCCATCTCTTGTCTAAGCTGCCTACTCGACAGTAAAACACAGATAGCAAATTTTGGCCTTTATTTCCAGAAAATAAGTTTTTCAATTCAAGCCGAAACAGCCTTCAAAACGATCTCAACACCATGAGCGACAGCAACCCTCTGCATTTTGGACAAAACAAAATTTGCAGTCAAAGTATTTACAATTTCCTGCCTGGAACAAAGAAG
>JAAEMD010000400.1 GCA_024225875.1 bacterium | reverse complement strand
TTTTCTCCAAGGTGTTGACCTAAAGTTAGCTTGAGGTAGTGTGCATTCAATAGTAAAAAAAATGCATTTCACTGTGCAAGTAATATTTCAATCTTAGTGTCGAAATTTTAATTTCATCTATGAATAAAGTAACTTTTTTAATATTTTTGGTAATTTTTTTGTGTTTTTGATGTATAGTATATTTCTGTTTATGTTTTAAATACAAAAGGAAGGGTTATGAAAAATAAATTGTTATTTGGTATGGTTTTATTAATGGCTAGCTCAACATCATATGCGTCAGTGAAAGATAAAAAAGCAATGAGGAACGTTGACAGTAATATTCTAGCTGAAGTGAGTAAAGTAAAATCTAGCTGTGGAAATTCAGCTTTAGATGTAACTGTAGACTGGGATAGCTATAAGAATATGATTAGTAGTAATAGTGAAAAGCTTAATAAAGATAACTATAAGAGTGAGTGGGTTATTTCTCATTCAGGTCAACGAACCGTTGCGGCACTTGAGGCAATAACATCTATATGTGGAAGTGATGAAGATTATAAAGAAGAATTAGCAAAGTTAAAAAAGATTAAAATAACAGCTAAGCAAGACTTTTTAGATTCAAAAAATAACTTTACTTTATCTGATAATACTTTAAATATTGAAACAGGTCATAAGATGACTCGAAGAGCGTCTGATTATACTGATAAAATAAAATCTTTATTTTAAATTGATTGTTGTAATGATCTACTAAATGTAGATCATTACATTTAAGTCTATAACTAGAATGTTATAGCTCTTTTTCTATAGCATTCTGTACTGATTCAGCTCTTTCATCTATTTGATTCGCCGCATTCAATATTGGTGAATGATTTAAGGTTAAAATACCCTTGCTGTATGTTGCAAAGTGGTTAGCATTATGAACATTACCATAGTTTTGAATGATTAATTTTTTCAAATCTTCTTCTATCGCTTCTTTAGAAAATTCATCAGAACACATTTCTTTAAATGCTTTTATGGTTGGTTCAAAATAGATCATAGGCCAAGTTTGATCATATAAATGAGCGTAATCATCAATAGCAAGCGTTTCCCAATTTACTTCTATATCAAATTCGAATTTGGCTGCTTCGAAAATTTGTCTTTTAAGTGAATCGAAACGATTCTTTTCAAATTCTCTTGCTGCTTTTTTCTCTCTTAGTCCCATTGTCATTCCTTATTTATTTGACATGTTTATTAATGATTTAACTTAATGAATTACAAAGTTCTATTAAGTCCTTTTTCGATAAGTTGATTAATGCTGTGTGGTAGAGGCTCTGAGTAGTTAATTTTTATTGTTATAGTTTTATTGTTGAGCTTCAAATTAAACTTTGACATTTCGTCATTCTTAATGTGGAATGTGTGTACTTTATTTATTGCTGATAGTGTAAAGTCATCATTAGTTAATTTTTTTATGTTTTCTGTTAAATAATCGATAACAATAGAAATTTTTTCAGCCTCAATATTGTTATTATATTTATCAGCAAAGAATTTAAATTCTAAATCATAACTTGATTTAAACATTTCTGACGTTAAATTTATTATTTCATCTATATCAATTATTTCTGATGTTGGCTGTTTGGTTTCTAAGTTTTCAAATAAATTTACTGTTGAATTTTGGTCTTTAATTGTTACGTGTGTTGCATAATTTAAATCAAAAATGGTTTTGTTTTTATCTTTATCAGATATGAGTACAGTGTTACTCTTTTCACTTAACTCTTCTAACCTGCCGGTAAAATTATTTCCAAACTTATCAAAAAGAGTAACTTCAAAAGAAGATTCTTGATTGATTAACCTGCTTATTAAATCTATTGGAGAGGGGATTGTTGGTTTTTCTTGGGTGTTAATCATGATATTCCTTATCTAGATTTAGTCCTTAATTTAGGGATATTATCTTTTTTTTTTGATTCAGACAATATCATTTTTCACTTTCTGTGTTAAAAACCTTTGTTTTATAGTCACTGCTTAATTATTCACCATTGTTCACAATGGTCGAAAGCCGATAGAGTTGATGCAATGGATAAAGCAGCTAAGCAAGCCATGGATTTGCACGGGCCAGATGCAAAAATGAATGTAGAATTATCACGTTTTAAATAAGGGGAACACATGAGTGAGTTTAAGTTGGATGAAGGTTTTGAATATTTTTTAGAGAAATTTGGGAAACCAGAAAAACAAGAATGTTGCTCCGTAGAGACATTAGAAAAATTTAAAAATAAGCTCCCAGATCGTTTATTAGAATATTGGCAAGAATTTGGGTTTTGTAGCTTTAAACAAGGTTTATTTTGGATTGTCAATCCTAGTGATTATGAAGACTTATTAGATGAATGGTTAGAGCCTACAGATATATCTGACAATGATGTTTATCATGTTTTTGCTCGAAATGCTTTTGGTGATTTATTCCTTTGGGGTGAAGAAACTGGTTATAAATACAAAGTAATGGCTGCAAGAGGCTGGGTGATAGAAAAAAAAGGTAGAGTAAAAAAAGATCATAATACCGCAATTGAATACTTTTTTGGTTTTTTAGACACAGCATCTCATGACTTTAAGGATGAAGCGGGAAATGTTTTGTTTGAACCTTGCATTAATAAATTTGGTGAATTAAAAGCAGATGAAATGTTTGGTTTTGAACCGAGCTTAATTGTTGGTGGAGAAGCTATTTTTGACAATATTAACAAGGTAAATATTTTTGTTCACTTATCTATATTGGCGCAATTTGGTCAAATCGAAGT
>JAAEMD010000399.1 GCA_024225875.1 bacterium | reverse complement strand
GGTACGTATGCAGAAATTGAACCGCTGTATAAACGGGCATTAAAAATAAATGAAAAGGCTCTTGGGGTAGACCATCCTGATGTTGCAATATCTCTAAATAATCTGGCAGAGCTCTATTATAACCAGGGAAGGTATAAAGAAGCTGAACCTCTTTACAGGCATGCTTTGAAAACACTGAAACAGACTCTTGGCACTGACCACCCGGAAGTTGCTATTACACGGAAAAGCATGAGGGCTCTTTACAAAAAGATGGGTAAAGATGAATGGACAGAGTAATTATGCAGAAATGCAGAGTTATAACAGAAAATAAAAAACCCAAATTTGATAATCAGACGTAGCAGATGAAGGCCTTTAATAAAAAAAGCACAGGAACTTTAATTTCCTGTGCTTTTTTTATGGTAACCCTACTCTTAAAAAAATCTATTAATATCGATAAGTTTCAGGCTTAAATGGACCTTCAACTGGAGTACTGATATACTCAGACTGCTGTTGTGTCATATGAGTAATCACTC
>JAAEMD010000398.1 GCA_024225875.1 bacterium | reverse complement strand
GTTAAGCCAGAACATTGCAGATGGTAAACCTTTCATAACTATCACCTTAATAAATCAATAAAAAACGAATTTGATTTCTCGGTTCCTTGGAGGCGATAAACGGACTCATCCTTTGAGCATTTACTCTTCACTTCAGAAGTTGGTTATAAATATACCCCAAAGAAAAAAGATTACAATCATTTTTTGCTTCATGTCACACTTTTAGCCGCTTAAGGTTATTTGGCAAACCCAATACTGTAATTAAATTACAGTATTGGGTTTAAATAAACGTTTGCTTGTTTCTTTTATAAGCATCAAGGCGCTTAGTCAAGATCAAATGAACAGGATGGCGTTCAAAATTTGAAGGATTTAAGGTTTAGAAGCGCTACTCGTGAAAACGGTCTAGTGGTATGCTGTCGGCATCAAAACAGACCTATATTTTAGGTTTTTGTTCTATGTTTAAACCCATAGAAACCCTAAATATATGGTTATCAAATAAAAAAGGAGTCATCCGTGTCTGAATTCCATTCTGAGATCAGTAAATTATCCCCTGCCCCT
>JAAEMD010000397.1 GCA_024225875.1 bacterium | reverse complement strand
ACCGTCGAATTTTAGCTATCGTTTCCACTATTAACATCCTCCTGACCTCCATGATTTTTGTCATGAAGGGATTATATCAGGGGGGGCAATTTTCGACGCTGTTTTTCTTAAAAAGGGGTCATTATTGCACGCTGTTTAACACATGGGTCAACCTTGCTTTGATTTTTGGATGAGTTTATTTGTGTGTTTTTTGCTTTAAACATCTGTTTTTTCTGGGTATCAGAAAAATGGTCGTTTTTCTTGCGGTTGTAATTTACCAACAATAAAAAAACAGGTAAAAAGAATCTTCAAACCAAGACCATTAAAAATATGAGTTTTGTCTAAATCTAATTGTCGTTAATATTCAAAAGGTTATAGATAAAGTACTATCAATTTCTGAAATAGATTTTGCCTTTGAAAGGCAAGTACAGTAAGGGTTTGAATGGGGCCAGCGGAAAATTTGCGGTTTTGGACAAAAAACCCCTTGTTAAAATATCTTTACAAGTGTTAAAAATATTGATGTTGGGTTTTATATTATTTGGTGCGAAAACCAAGGGCTCTGAGTTGGTACATTTGTTTATTATAGAAGAGTAATTGAGGCTCAACAGAACCCCAAAAACCCCCAGATACGATTTGTCAACCCGGATAGCATCCTTACATTTTTTATATAAAAAAGCACTTTTTTTATATAAAAATGCACCTTTTTTATATAAAAATGCACACTCCCTATGACGGTTTATATTGGGTTGAATTCTAATTTTTCTCTTTATTTCAAATGGATATAATTTAAAATTTAAAACCTGGTTCATATTTTGCTTACAGTAGATCAGGGGAAACTGTTTAAACTTCCAGTGATAAAGACAGAGGTAGTTCTAATTTCACATTCCGGTTTTTGAGACAAATTTAAGGATAAATCATATCGTGTCGAGGAATTTGAGGATGAATTTGTTCTATTAAGGTTAGATATAGCTATAACTCAAAGTGTCTCTGAATTACCTAAGTTACTGATAATTAATATTTTTTTGAAGTGTTTTGGTATAAAAAATTTCTTTATATAACCCGGTTTTTTTCATGGGCGATTGTTATTTTAATAATCAAATAGGATGTTAAAATTATGAGAAAAAGAGGCATTATGAAAAGCAAACAAAGTTTTTATTCTAAAATTTTACTTATGGTTACCCTGTTTTTTATTTCATTTTCTTTTATGACAACAAGCTCATGGGCGCAGTTTAGATTTGTTGCCTATGGGGATTCCAGATCCTATGCCGAAGATCATGATACAATTTGTGCCGGTATAAGTTTAGAGGATCCCGAATTAATTATTCACAGTGGTGATTTATGGGATGGTTATAGTTCATCAACCTGGAAAAATCATTTCACTTCCCGGTCAAATCTTAACACATTGTTAAATAACAATATGATTCTGGTTGCCAGGGGAAATCATGAAACCGAAAGTGAAGTGCTGAATTTTTCGCCGACCATTGTCAGAGATAATAGTATCTCATATTCTTTTTTAGCAGGAAATGTTTTTTTTGTTTGCCTGGGAATGGACCCGTCGGCCTCATATTTGGAAAGCCAGCTTCAAACAACCCAAGCGCAAAATGCCGATTTCCGTATTATTTATCATCATTATCCTGTTTATAGTGCAGGCAGTCATGGTGCCAGCGGAGATTCTGCCCTCGAAGCTATTTGCGATCAATATAATGTAACAATGTCCTTTGCCGGTCATGATCATGATTATGAACGTACGAAGGTCATATATGGTCAATCGGCTGTATATTCCGGAAATGATGTCCCTGCAACTGTAGAGGGTACAACTTATGTAGTT
>JAAEMD010000396.1 GCA_024225875.1 bacterium | reverse complement strand
TATATAATATAGCTGGTACAAATTGAAATGTCCGTTTAAATGACTGAGTGCTGTGTACTGACGTACCTTAACGAAGTCATTTGAAAACTTTAAGTGTCGGACATTTTACTTTGGAACAGCTATATGACGTTTATGTGCCGGGTACTTATCAACACTATTGTGAGCCAGTTTGAGACCTTTTTTGATCTGAGATTATGACTGCCTGCGAGTATTAAATCACTGTTAGTTTTAATGATGTGGTTTAATTTAAAATAATGTATCATTATAGTAATGAATCTGTATAATATGCATATTTTTTTTAATAGAACCTGTTTAATTTTATTTCTTGTTTGTTTTTATATATTTTATCCAGGCCATGCAATATTCGGTATAACCCCGGTTCAAAAAGAGATTATGGTTTATGATATTTATCAGAGCAAATTTGATACTGCTTTCAAATATAAAGATAAGATTAAACTTAAGCTTATTATGAAACGATTAAAAAAACAGAAAGCAAAGCTGTATTCAGAGATTAACGATACTAAAATCAGTATAAAAAACCAGAAAAGCGCCAGTGAAAGGATCGCTCTTTTTGAAGAGTCCTATAAAAAATATCTGTCTCTGGCAGGCAGATCCACAAAAAAGAAAGCTTTACCAGTAAAAAACAAGTCCTTCGTTAATTATCATTCTACAACAGGATCAACAATTGGAGAAAAAATTGACTGGACTCCTGCCTTTTTAAATCAATTTAATTTACACAATATCAGTGAATTTAAATATTCAGATAATTCTCTAAGTAATATTACATTTATGTCTAACAGCAGTTTCGAACTGAACGATCAGGAATATCAACTGGATATAAATCATTTTGAAGATCCTGACAACATCAGGAACTCAAACTTTCAGCTTGATGCTTTCTCAACTCAAAAGATTGATTTATGGGGGCATAAAGATGTAGAAACGCAGTTACATGCTCAAACAAGGTTCCAGACAGCACAAAGCAACTTCCTGTTGAGCTTGAGCGCAGTTGATAACAAAGAAGAGCCACAGCTGTCCATTGGTTATACAGGAAGCATTTCTGAGGCTGCACATACTGGCTATCAACAAGGGTATATTAATTTAACGGACAACAGTGAACGCAACATATTAGGTTTTATGCATACATATTATGCATCATCCAGAATGACTCTTTATCCTGATGATGGCATAAAACATAACTTATATACCGGTATTAATAACAGGTTCAGATCTGAATTCGCCAGACTGAATTCTAACTTATTTATGAATTATTTACCTAATGACGGGCTGAATTCCCATCTATTATTTAAAAACCGGTTCAGTCAAAAAATAAATATCGGACTATTGTCCAGGTACGAACTGATTTGGGACTGGAAAAAGTCACCTGACAAGGTAACCGGTTATAACCGGTTAGGCGCCAGCACAAGATTTTCCATGTTAAACACAGGCCCCTTAAGAAACTCCAGTAAAGCCGGTATAGATTTCTATGAGTTTACAATGAAGTCCAATACCTATATCCTCACCTATATACAAAGCACTTATTTTGACCATAGAAAAGGGGCCTGGTTTAGAAATATCACCTCAAAAATTGGACGTCGTTCCTATCATTACAGCCCGAATAGCGCATGGAGCCTGGCAGTATATGATATTTCCAAATGGGACGTTATACCAGAAATTTCTCTGGACCGCTCTACCTGCATTAACCTTGTTCTATTTGATAGACCATCCGTTACCAATTCTAACTCTGTTTCTATATCAACAGGTTTTCAGCACCAGTGGCAGATAGACTACCTGAAAGCGGACAGTGGTTTATCTATAACTTATCAACATTATCCGCAAAACATTACTGCCGATGATTTTGCTGTCCAGTTTTTGACACAGATACACTGGTAAAAGAGAGGTAAAATATGAAAGCTAAAGTATTTGTTGTGTTCTTTATTATCGCTTTAATGATAAATCCTGTCTGGAGTATTGACCCGGTTTATGAGTTAAAAAATATATCGAACCGGCAATCATATTTATTAAAAGAATTTCAGCTGTCACAACGATACTTCAATACTTATTTAAATAAAGATACAGGCCGTGCCAAAACATTATATTTATATATGACACAAAAAATGGAGTCAGTAGCAGATGATCAGGAAAAGGTAGAATCTCTGTTAGTGCATCTGGACAGTACTGAAACTGAAGATGGTGTCAGTATAGCCAGTAAATCAATAGATACTATCCTGGAAATTAAAAAGATATATTATTATACAGAATCCAGGCTGAGAAACAGGTATGTTGCTATTGATCAACTTAAAGAGTCTGCAGATATGATAGAAACTGACTTTCCTTTAATTGAAATCATTGAAGGTCGACTGGATTCTGATTTTGACGGTATACCGGATAATATAGAGCTTAACGGCTACAGTAACTCACCTGTTACAGGTTTATGACAGGCCATAAGTTTTTGCGCCTGAATGAATATGCGTGTGAATTTATGAAAGATCAAAAATGAAATTAAAAAGAGAGCTCTCTTTTATTGATGTATTTTGTATAGCATCCGGAGCAATGATAAGCTCCGGGATCTTCATTTTACCTGGCATTGCCTTTGGAAGGACAGGGCCTTCTGTATTTATATCATATTTTATCGGTGGGATTATCGCTTTAATCGGTATATTTGCTTTAATCGAAATCATTTGAAAACTTTAAGTGTCGGACATTTTATTTTGGAACAGCTATAGCTGGTACAAATTGAACTGTCCGTTTAAATGTCTGAGTGCTGTGTACTGACGTACATTAACGAAGTCATTTGAAAACTTTCAGTGTCGGACATTTTATTTTGGAACAGCTATAAGCTGGGTTGCAATATCTTTTAAGACAGGCTTTGCGATTTTCGGCCTGTCAGAAGTGATTCATTTATTAACAGGTTACAATATAGTGTTCACTGGTATTGTAATTACTGTAGTTTTTGCAGTTTTAAATATTATCGGCATAAAGATCACGAGTTTTGTTGACAGGATATTTGTTGCCCTGCTCTTTATTGTTATGATCGGTTATTCGGTTATGAGCCTGCCTTATTTTAATATAAATTATTTTGAGCCCTTTGCTGCAAATGGGATAAACAGCATCTTTTCCACAGCAGCCTTTGTATTTATATCTTTTGGCGGCCTTTTAAAAATATCCAGTGTTGCTGAAGAAATAGCTAACCCTAAAAAGAATATACCTTTAGGATTATTTGCAGCATTAATAGTAACTACTATTATCTACACTACAGTAACCTTTATTCTGGTCGGTACTGCACCTGCATCAAAAATATCAAACTCCCTGACTCCAATGGCTGATTCTGCTGGCCAGTTATTTGGAGAAAATGGCTTTCTAATTATTACTCTTGCTTCTGTTTTAGCGTTTTTAACAACAATAATTGCAGGAATTATGTCCGCTTCCAGGTATCCATTTGCCCTGAGTAAGGACAACCTTTTCCCATCATTTGTCGGCAGGGTAAGCAAGTCATTTAATACCCCTGTTGTCTCTATATTAATTACATCCGGTTTGATTATTATTTCTTTGTTTTTTAGTCTCGATCATCTGGTTAAAGCTGCATCCACAATTATGATGACTACCTGCGTTTTATCAAATATAGCAGTTATTATACTGCGTGAAAGTGGAATGCATAACTACAGACCAGGCTTCAAAGCCCCTTTTTACCCGGTATTGCAGCTGTTAAGTATTATTTTATTTATCGGTATGATAGTTGATCTGGGGTACAGCTCAATAAATATAAGCCTTTTCTTTGTTTTCTTAAGCATCAGTATTTATTTTGTGTATGGTGCTAAAAAGGCAAAAAAAACCTATGCCTTATTACATTTGATAGAAAGAATAACTAATAAAGAGATAACAAGCACTTTTTTAGAAAGTGAGCTGCGCGATATTTTACGGCACCGGGATAATATGAAAATAGATAAGTTTGACCGTATGATAAAAAAGGCAGAACTTCTGGAGCTGGAAGAAAGCATTAATCTTACAGATCTTATAAATATTCTTATAAAGCATATCTCCAGTCTCGGCTATAAAAACATTCAAATAAACCAGACAGATATAGAAGATTCGGCAATAACCGGTTTTGTAGCGGTACCTCATCTGGTTGTTGAGGGTGATAAGCCGTTTAGTATTATTATCATCCGCTGAAAAAAGGGGATTCACTTTTCTAAAAAGAATAATAAAGTAAAGGCTGTTTTTGTACTTGTTGGCACCAGAAAAGATAAAACAATACACTTACAATCATTAACTGCAATTGCTCAAATAATTTATAATCAGAAATTTGAGAACCTCTGGCTCCTGGCAAAAGATAAAAATAATATTAAAGATATTCTGCTGCTAAGTAAGCGACGGCGGTTGATACAGCCATTAAATCCAGTCATTTACGAGATAGCAGCTGTCAAGCTTCTGCGAACAAAAATACAGAGCCCTGTATATTATGTGTTTTTATACACTTCAATACAGGGGCTAATATTATTAGTCAGATCCACTGTCAAATGCTTTGTCGATTTTTATGGCTGTATAAAACTGGTTAACTATTCTTTGTTTTTTATAACAGGGAGATTCAAAAGCCTCCTCACTGTAATTGCTAGTGTCAAGCTCACTCATTTTTAACTTCGTTATATATTCAGACATATTTTCATAGTATTCTGAAGATATGTTTTGAATTTCATTAAGATTTCCAATCACTTTCTCATATTGATTCCTGTATTCACTTACTTCAGTATTTATATCTTCAATTAATTTATCAAAATCCTGCATACACCGCAATTTTTTTGCACTCTTAGTAGTGTGATAAATGAGGTCCTTCATTGCTTGATAGTCATTCTCATATTGTTCTCTACTAGATTCTTGATTAACAGGACTTATATTTTGTCTTACTTCACGAGATATCAAATTTTCCAGCAATGAATCTTCTGTGCATTCTTCTTTGCATTCTATTTCATTATTAATTTCTATTTCATTATTATTATTGTTTTGTGTATTAATATTATTGTTTCCCCGAGATAAGGGGGCATTCAGGTTGTTATTATTATTATTATTATTTTTATTTTTAAAGATTTTACTTCCGATTTTACTTCCGATCATGGATAACAAAGCACCTGCGCCACAACTCATATGTTATATTCCTTTCATAAATAAATTTTTGATTTTAAATATTTTTTATCACTCATATTATTAATACAAAACAAGACTAAAAAACACCTTTCCATGATTTTTAGCTCCTGAGTAAATAATATCACTGTTGTCCGATAAAAACAAAATGACCTGAGAATAAAATAGACACAAAAAAACACGTC
>JAAEMD010000395.1 GCA_024225875.1 bacterium | reverse complement strand
TTTTACTTTGGACTGACTATATATAGCTGGTACAAAATAAAATGTCCGCCACTGAAGTTTTCAAATGGCTTCGTTAATGTACGTCAGTACACTGCACTCAGCCATTTAAACGGACACTTCAATTTGTAGCAGCTATAGTTGCATTTATGATAATCCCAGTATGGAAATTATATATAAGCAGCGGATGAAAAAAATAATTTAAGGAAACGGTAATATGAAACTAACAGAACTTATAAAGACTGGAAGGGCATATTTTAAATGGTGCAGGATGATAATTATATTCCTCGTACTTTATTTGAAAATGTCCGGAGAACTTCTTGTTAGTATCAAATAAATAAAAAAATTTCCTGTTAGTTAATATAACCTTGCAGGAGTCTATAAATATAAACAGCTGTTGCTCAGGCGATTTGTTTAAAATAATGTTAGCCAGAACAAAAGCTTTTTCCATACCGTCGCCAGTTAAAAAATTACTTACCTCATCTGGTTGAGCAAATTGATTATCACTATAAATAGATTTGTTACTCATTTTTTTTAAGTGAGTAAAAACCTGATCGATATTCATTTTTTTATAATATTCAAGGGATACAGGGTTTCGCTCAATTGCAGCTTTAAGGAAGAATGGCCACTCTTTGTTCTTACAGTAACGTCCTGCGTGAAAACATAGATCTGCAACCTGATGAGAGTCTCTGACAGATTCAAGAATATTTAATATTTCCAGCCTGTCCATACCTGGCACTATATTAATTCTGGTTAAACTTACTTTATTTTTATTTTTTAAATCTGGCAGGGCAGGATCAATACATATGAATTCTTTAGCATCCTTTAACAGCTTCTCCGGTATGCAGACCTGATCTAATATTGTTTTGAAAGAATTCTGATCTTTTTCATCTCTTAAGTCCAGAGCATGTGTTTTCAGCCTGGACTCGACATCTTCAAAAATAAGTCTGTTTTCTATCGGATCACTTGACAGGTCCATATGGTCAGCATCCTCTAATAGTTTTTTTCGTGTACTTTTATTTACCAGATTCTTACTTGTATGTTCAAGTGAGAATGCTGACTCAGCTTTAAGATAATATGGTTTGCCGATTCTTTTTATTTGAAACTGGAAATGTTTTTGATGTTCTGGATAAGATCTGAGAAAGTTCACAAGTACCTCGCTGTTAAGACTGGATATAAGATAAGATCTTATTTTATCTTGAAATACTTTGTAGCTTTCTTCTGCAATGGAATAATCATTATATATTGAATGAATATAGCCAGAAATATGGCTTATATAAGTTACCTGTTCATTCATTAGAGCACGCCGGGCTTTATTTGATATTTCTGTGCCGTTAAACCACATGTTTTTAGTTATAATGCGCCGGTTATTAGTGATTAGCCCATCACCAGTAATAACAAAGTTTTGAGAGTGTAAAGGTGTTGCCATAAGAAAAATATCTTCTAATGGAATAGAAAGAACAATGAAGAGTGCCGCTGTATATAATAAAGATAATGATACACATTCTCCGGCTCCGGTTTTAAAATGAGTTTTGAAATTGAAAGCGTCCATTGCCTCAACGGTTTCTGTTTTCCAGTAGGGGATAACATTGCTGTCATATTTATCAAGACCAAAATGCTTTCTAATATCCAGGGAAAAATAATACTTATCTCCCTGATATCCGAAAAGAGCATTTGATTTTGATATATCTTCTTTGGATATAATGTTTTTGAATCTATCTAATTCGGTACTTTGTTTTGTTAAGCCCCAGGTTTCCAGGTCAAGATTAAAAACATATTTTTGCATTATAAACTGCTTTAATCTGTGTATTTTTTGATTTGTATTCATTTTATCCAGGTTTTTAAACCAGGGATCTTTTTTCCATTCCCATATTACTGGTGAGATGATATTTGCTAAAACAGCGGCATATAATAGATCAGGAAATATAAACAACTCCATGTCTGAAAGAGTATAAGCAGAAGAGTATAAGTTATATAGTTTACTATTGTTAGTCATAATAATTTTCTTTTTTTTTAATTATGCTGAAAAATCAAAAAAACATTCCAGCAGATACTATTTTAACCTCAGTTTTGAATAAGGGCAAATATATTATCCTGCAGGAATAAATTTACCTTCTCTTTCTGCAGAACAGGCAGACCATTTTTACTTTATAGTTGTTCCATAATAAAATGTCCGACACTAAAGTTTTCAAATGACTTCGTTTATGTACGTTTGTGAGACTGCACTCAGGCATTTAAACGAGCCGTTCAATTTGTACCAATAAACAAATACATTTTTTGCCTGCAATTTTTGGCACAATTTATCGATACTTTATAAGTATTCAATAAATGATGGATATGAAAGGGGTGATTGTTAAAAAGGAGAATTTAAATGAATTTTAATAAAGATATAAACACTTTAAAACCAGTTGTCAAGAAAATCAGTACCAGTAAGGCAGTTAAAAAAAAATGTAATGATTCTAGGAGTCTGTCGTTCTTAACGCTTTAAGATACAACTTTTTCTAAAAAAAACGCCACCACCAACCAAAGAACCATTTATTTAGTTTGCCTGAATATTTTTATTATACTCAACGGCAGATTACAGGTCTTTGTCAAAATA
>JAAEMD010000394.1 GCA_024225875.1 bacterium | reverse complement strand
TATCGGCAATGAACTTAAAAAAGGCCGCTGCTTTAACTTAACTTGATAAATTGAATGTGTTTTTTGGATGCTATTCATCTCTTCTTTTCTCAGTTCTTTTGTTTTTTTGATGATTGGGCTGCGTCAGCAAGCCCTATATAAAGCAATTTGTTTTTTTGGATTTATAATATATCAAACTGCATAGTCATTTGAAACTAAAATTATATTTTTCGTAAACAGCACAGATGCTGGTCACTGGCGTATTTCAGGTTATGGCTTTAAAAAAGTAAACTGTAATGACCTGTTTATCTTTAATGTTTTTTCCAAAACTCAATATTTTTTTACGCAGCGCATGCTGAATTAAGAATAATTTATGTATGGTTTATTCACTTAAGCCAGGGATGTTTTACTTTGTCCCAGCTATAATAGAGCCTTTAAATTACTGGTATATTTACTATATAACGTTATATAATATATAAAGTAACAATAAAATAACCTGTCAGGCCATTAGTGAATTTGAAAGTAGTTGAAAATTTAAAGTATATATTTAAGTATCACCTGATATTTTTATTGTCAGGATCTTATTGTATCGGGATTTTAACATTTCATACACCTGTTATCGCCTTGATTCTGGTATTGCTCTTAACTGTAACTGGTGTTATTTTCTTTGCCAGATCCGGTTTGTCTGGTTTTATATTCATTCTGGTAGTTTTATTTCTTCTTTTTTGTTTTGGAATGGCCAGAACTTATCTTATCAACAACTCAACATATCAATATGATGATCATATTAAAATAGATATAAAAGCTAAAATTATTAACAGGCCGGAATATACAGGAAGCAGATACCGGTTCTTCGTAAAGATACTTTCTGATAAATATAAAAATAAGCACTTAATTGTAACCTGGCCAGCAAAGAACAATTATGATCTTGACTATGGAAATATAATAAAGTTATCAGGATATTTAGATGTTCCTGAACCGCCAGGGAACCCCGGTCAGTTTGATTATCAGGAATACTTAAAAAGACAGGGTTTTTATGCTTTGTTTAGAGCGGAAGATGTTCATTTTATAAAAAATTCTATAAGCAATCCCATAAAAAAAGCTGCTGTTAATATAAAAAAAAAGATTTTGCTAATAAATAAAAACACCCTGATATATCCGTATTCTGATCTTTATACAGGGCTGGTTTTTGGAGATGATGGTACAAAACTGCCAGAAGAAATGTCAGACAGTTTTCAAAAAACAGGGTTGATACATTTACTGGTCGTGTCCGGTTCCCAGGTTGCGTTGTTATCAGGAACCTTGTTATCAATTTTCAGGTGCCTGGGACTAAATTATGCTTATTCATTTTTAATGATTTCTGTATGTAATATTTTTTTTTATTTTATTACTGGAGGTGGGGCATCAATATTAAGGGCAATAATAATGAATGAAATAGCGCTGGGCACAAAACTTATGAAACGAAATACAGATATCTATCATATTATAGCTTTGACTGCTTTTATTATGCTGCTGATAAATCCTCTGGATATAAGCAACACAGGTGCGCAATTATCTTTTATAGCTACCTTTTCGCTGCTGTTCGGGGTTCCAGCAATAGTGTCTTTATTTCCGGCTGCAATTCCGAGAATTGTTAAAGAGACAATAGCAGTATCTGTTGTCCCTTTTATATTTACCACACCTTTACTGTGGTATGTTTTTCATAATATATCGCCTGTTTCAATACTAAGTAATTTAATAGTAATCAACTGGATAGAGGTTCTTGTTATTACAGGCTTCTTTTCCACAATAACAGGTTTTATTTTTTTGCCTTTGGCTCAGGTTATAAATAATTTCAGTTTGTTGTTAATGAAGGTTCTGGATAAAGTTGTGGATTTTCTGTCAATACTTCCTTATGCATCAATAAATGTCGCCCCGCCTGCCCCATGGATAATTATATTTCTTTACTGCTTAATATTTATGGTTTTTACTGGTCTGGCTAAAAAGAAATTCGTATATATAAAAAATGGTTTGTCAGGCTTTCTGTTTTTAATGTTAATTTTATTTTTACCCGGAATATTCAGAAAAAAATATCTGAAAGTGACTTTTTTAGATGTCGGTCAAGGTGATTCAATTCTAATAGAGACCCCTTCAAGGAAAACAGTTTTGATAGATGCTGGAGGCCAGGTAAGGGATTTCAGGACAGGTGATATTATTTATGATGCCGGCAGGAGTGTTATAATGCCTGTGCTCAGATATAAAGGTATTAATAAGATCAGTACAGCTTTAGTTACTCATTTCCATTTTGACCATATGGGAGGTCTGCCGTACTTAATATCGAATATACCGATAAAGAATCTTCTGGATAACGGAAATTATATTAGAAGCTGTAGTAACTACTATAATACAGTATCTAAGTATGGATATGAACGGATAAGGGCTGAGGCAGCCCAGGTAATTAATCTTGGTAAAAACATTAAACTTACTATTTTTTACCCTTTTAATAAACCATCCTCTGAAAACTCTCATAATTACTTTCATGACAATGAAAATAATAACTCTATTGTTGCGAAATTGAGCTATAAAGAGATAGATTTTCTTTTTGCAGGTGATCTTGAAGCAGTAAAGGAAGATGTTTTAGTGGAAGTATATAGATCAATGCTGGAATCAGAGGTTCTTAAAGTTTCGCATCATGGAAGCAGAACTTCCAGTTCCAGGGGTTTTCTGAATGAGGTTAGACCGTTATTTGCTGTCATATCGGTTGGTAAAAATAACCGGTTTTATCATCCTTCTAAATCAGTAGTTAAGCGTCTTGAAAACAGAGGTGTAAAAATCCTTAGAACTGACAGGCAGGGTGCGATAGAGTTTATTACAGATGGAACAGGGTTGTTATATAAAACCTATAAGTGAATTTTTTTAGGTATGGAAAAGGAAAAAACTGACCCTTCTCCTGGCTGGCTCTCAAACCAGATTCTACCTTTATGCATTTCTACAAAATTTTTAACGGCCTTTAAACCAGTTGCATCTGGTTTGTATTTTTTATCTTTTTTATAATCCATTCTATTGAAATTACTGGACAGTTCTTCGGCCTTTTCTTTTTCTAAGCCTTTACCTGTATCAACCACTGAAAAAACATAATCTTCAGCTGTTTCCCGATATACAAGTGTAATAGATCCTCTGGATGTGAATTTTACGGCATTTTTTATTAAATGTTCCAGAATATTTTGTACTTTTGATTTATCTGCCAGAATATCTGCTTTTCTATCTTTGAATTCAGTATTCAATTTTAGATTTTTAACCCTGGCCACAGGTGTATATGAAACGATCAGCCTGTTTATTAAATCATAAACATTTACTGTATTTATTGTTATTTTCATTTTATCAGCCTGTATTTTTGATATATCTGATAAATTATCTGCAATATATTTAAGGTCTGAAGCTTCTTTTCGTATAATATCCAGATATTTATTCTGTTCTTCTGTGAATTCATTTTTCTCATTATCATATATATGCTCTACGAATCCTGTAATTGTTCTTAAAGGAGTGTTCAGCTCCTGAGATAAAGCTTTGAAAAACTTCTTATCCGGCTTTTTTGATTTATTTGTTAAATTAGTATTTCTTATTATGCTTATAACCCCTTTGTTTTCCGATTTTTTGTTTTTTATCAAACCTGAGCATATAGTTAATCTTAATTTCTTTTCTTTTTTATCTTTATCAAAAGAGTCTATTTCTCGAACAATTACTGGTTTTGCTTTTTCGGCTTCGTTCTTTAATGACTTATAAAAATCTTCTTTATCAATATATTTAAGCAGATGTTTTGCCCTGCTGTTATTTGATGAAAAGCGAAACATCTGTTCAGCTAATCTATTGGCGATGATTAAATTATTATGATTATCCGTAACTAATACAGCCTCAGGAATACTTGATATTATGTCATACAGATGGCTGGTCTTATCGGCTCTGTTTTGTTTAGCCTCTTTCAAACTATTAACCATAGAATTAAATATAAAGGCTAACTCTTCTATTTCATCTCTAGTGTTGAGCTCTATTTTTTGATCCAGCTCTCCTGCTTCAACTTTTTGTGTTGCTTCTTTTAATAAATTTATTGAAAAGGTTATCTTATGTATAATCAGTGAATAGAATATAAAAATCCACATACAAATAAGAGATAAAACGATAATTGTTCCAAAAACTATCCTTAATGTAGCCAGCCTGTTTTCGTTAAAAGGTAACAATATTAATGTATATATTTTTTTGTGGAATTTTGCTTTCTCAAAGATTACTTTATATTTCCTGTTTTCAAAAACAAAACTTTTAATAAATTTTTCCGAACCATTATTCTTTGTAATTAAACTTAGAAGCTGACTTTTTAATACAGGGTTTTCCGATATGAACTTTGTGGCGGCAATAAGGTTCAGATATCTTTTGTTTTTTAGTCGGCCATAAAATATACAGCCGGCATCATATTCATGATTTCTTTCTATATCTGTTACCAGATCGTCATCTATGGGCAGCTCAGTTAATACTGGACTATAGATATTATTAATTTTTACTGCAGAAGCAGCTGCAATAACAGCTCTTAATTTATCATTTTCCGGGTAAATATAGATTGCGCGCCTGGTTTTACCCGATACAGCGGCCTCAATTAATCTGGAATACGTTTTTTGTTTTGCTCTTCCTATATCATTCAAATTCCAGTATACACTGATATTGTCCTTGTCCATTAAGTTAATACTAATATTCTTTATTTCATCGTAATTATCTTTTTGAGATATAGCTAAAGTCGATTTTTTAAGGTCTCGTATCATCTGTATATAGAATTTCGAGCTCATCAATCGTTCATATAAGCTCTCTTTAAAAAACAGGTTCTGTTTTTCCAGTTCATTAACGGCCCGTTCTTCATTGATTTTAGATATAAAGTGTATTGAGAATAATAAAGACAGTATCGCAAAAAAAACTGTGATGCTGATAAAGGGTATCAGTATCTTTTTTTTTATACTCGTTTTTTTTGTATTAATTATAATTTTAGTCATAATTTTATTTTTTTTGCTAACTCATATATCAAAATGCTGGTGGCAACAGAAACATTTAGTGACTCTGTTCTGCCTTTGGTTTTAATAATAATACTTGAGTGTGCCAGCTCTTTTATTCTCCTGGATATTCCTTTTTGTTCGTTACCAACTACCAGTACCATGGGACATGCAGGCTCAAACTTGTCTAAAGAAGTTCCATTATTGGAGTCTGCTGTATATATCCAGTAGCCTTCTTTATCCATTTTAATTAAAGTTTGTGCTAAATTCACTACTTTTATCATGTTCAAGTGATGTATTGCACCGGAAGATGCTTTTATTACCCCTGGTGTAATGCTGCAGTTTCTATCTTTTGGGTAGATAACTGTTTTGACGCCAAATGATTCGCAGGTTCTCAAAACAGCTCCAAAATTATAAGGGTCCTGAATGTGGTCAAGTGCTACAACAAATGTGTTTATGGCTTTGTTATCAAGCAGAGAATCGATGGTTGAATTTTTCATTTTTACATAAGCGATAATACCCTGTGTATTTTTTTCTTCAGGTAATATTTTAAGTAAATCTTCCCGGGAAACAATCATTATTTTGATTGATTTTTTTTCTGCTTCTTTAATAATCTGTTTTATCTCAGCTTTACTTTTAAGCGTAGAGTCTATCATAATCCTTTCTACGGCAAAGGCGCTTTTGACGGCTTCGCTTACAGCTCTTTTACCCTTAACTATTTTCATTTAAAACAGCCAGAAATATATCTAATCCTCTCTCCAACTCTTTTTTTTCAATAGTCAGGGGTGGAATTATCCTGATAACATTGTCTTCAATACCGCAGGAAATAATAACAAGCCCTCTACTCAGGCATTCATTCATAACAGTTCTAACTAAATCCTGATATGGTTCTCTGGAATCCTTATCTTTAACAAATTCAACAGCGATCATCAGTCCGATCCCTCTTATGTCTCCAGTAAATCTGTGCTCTTTAAGGTTATTCCTTAGAACATCTAAGGCATAGCTGCCTGATTCCTGTACATTATGTATGTGTTTTTTCAGGACTTCCAGTGTAGCGATCCCGGCAACAGTAGAAACAGGGTTGCTGCCATAGGTTCCTCCATGCGCACCTGGAGTCCATTTTGCCATTAACTCCTTTTTTGCTGCACAAACACCGAGTGGCATCCCTGATGCTATGCCTTTTGCAATGGCAAGAATATCAGGTTCAATATTATAATGTTCGAAAGCAAACCATTTGCCTGTCCTGCCTGTCCCGCTTTGCACTTCATCTAAAATGAGCAGTATCTTTTTGTCATCACAAATTCTGCGAAGCTTTCTCATGAAAATTTCAGGAGCAGGGACATACCCCCCTTCTCCCAGAACAGGTTCTATCATAATTCCTGCTGTCTTTGATGAAACAGGTTCAATAAATTTTTCAAAGGCATCTATACAGTAAGTATTACAACTGTCAGGATCTTTATTCCATGGACAGCGGTAACATCTGGGGTAAGGAAATGAAACACTGGTCTCTTCTAATAGAGGCGTATACCCTTCTCTGTACTTATCTTTTGATGTTGTAAGCGATAAAGCTCCTAAAGATCTGCCGTGAAAACCACCCTTAAAAGCAATGATGTGTGGCTTTCCAGTGATATATTTTGCCAGCTTAATAGAGGCCTCTATTGCTTCTGAACCGCTCTGATTAAAGAAAAAGGAATAGTTTTTTGAAGGTAAAAGTTCCTGCAGCTTTTCTCCTAATATTACAGGTGGTTCATAAAAAGCTATGCCTATACAGGTATGTATTAGTTCTTCAGCCTGTTTTTTTATTGCATTAACAACTTCAGGATGACAATGTCCGGTTGAAGTTACACCTATGCCACTGGCAAAATCAAGATATTTTTTACCGTCTCTTCCATATAAGTAACAGCCTTTGCCGCTACTGACTTCAAATTCAGTAAAGTACCGTCCTAAAACAGGCGATAAAACATCTTTTCCACGCTCATTTAGACTTTTGATCATAACAATTATAATTATAACTTATTTTTATGTTTTGTGTTAAATTTTATTGAAAATATAATTCGGCCAGTAAAAAAGATGTAAACTGGCCCACAATAGTGTTGATGGAAAATGAGGCTGAAACAGGGCAGAAAAAATAATAATTATCTACTTTATTAAGTTCTAAGTTATTTAGTTCTATGTTAGATAGTTCTATGTTCTAAGTTATTAGAAAAACTCAGCACTTTTCTGCTTCTGGCAAATAAACACTAAACATAGTTCCTTTGCCCAGT
>JAAEMD010000393.1 GCA_024225875.1 bacterium | reverse complement strand
TATTGAAGTATTTTATAATCGTAAAAGGAGGCATTCTTACCTTGGGCTTGAAAGTCCCCAGGTTTTTGAGAACAGATGTATGGTGAAATCATACGAGAATGCAGCATGATTTTGTGTCTACACTTTCAAAGAAGGATCAGTGTACCCCTAATAGATATAAGACCCTTGCCATACCGGGAAGGGTCTTATCTTTTCATTTGGCAAGTTTCAACAAGGCCACTGCAGGATAGTGGCACGACTTTGCGCACCAACACCATCACCATACGTAGAAGGCTTTATTCTTCCGATTACGGCAGAATTTGATGGTGCGTCAAATGTACTAAGGTTTTCTGTGACGTTGTATTGCAATGCGCCTGGCTGCGGCCTGGGGGTTTTTCTATATGCAGTTGGCAACTTCTGCTTGAGATACTTGGTCATGTGCTTGGCACTGTCAAGCACTATAAAACATTTTCCTTCTAAGTTGCTTACTTTATTGACAATATACTTGTCGTATAGCGCAGTGCCCCAAGGCTCGCGTTCTGTCGGCATTTGCTTAATCTTTTTTACTATTTTCCCGGGAGATTGCCGATATGTATATTCAATATATTGATTGTTTTCCTTGGACAGTATAATTAGATTTATTTCAACAGTTGAGGCCATAAGAGTTTTCATCCAGTGAAGTATAGTGCAGCATTCGATATAATTGTTGTCCACCAGTTTATTTTTCAGGTTCATTTCAAAGAGAATGTGAATTTTGTTGGATTGTATTGATTGTAACTTCCTGCGTGAATTATTTAAATATCCTATAAAATCTGTGACAAAACAAATTCCAGGCATATATTGGGGGGCTGGATCATTGTATATTAGTGTAATATCAAATTTCTTGAAGTACTCATCGAAGAAGAGATTAAAAAATTCATATTTCAATTTTATTTGTGTTTCTTGATTTTGGTAACCAAAAGAAGGAAGTTGTTTGTTAATTATAGAATTTTCCCGTTGTCGTTGCTGGGGTATGTCTTGTTGACCTATCCGATTCTTTGTACCATAAATCTCTTTGGGTGATATAGTGTTATCGGCAGTGGCTTCAATGTTATTATTTATATGAGGTTTTTTTATGGAGCGTTTTCGTTCAATCTGTAGTAGGGGGCTGTTGCAGGATATTTTATTTATTGCTGATTTTGGAATAAGTGTATTCGCTTTTTGTATTGGTTCGTAAAGATTTTGTTCTAAATTAAGATTACTTTGCTTTTTGTTTTTTGGCGATGTTGACAACTTCTGTAAACTATCTATATAGATTTGCAGTTCATTTCCTGTTATGGTAGCTGGGAAAGGACCGCTAAATTTATACCCCATTGAGTATAATTTATCGTTAATAATTTCTTCAACTTTAGTAGAACCTGCTTCGCGTTTTTTCTTCCTGTCTTCTTGGGCATACTTATCCCACCAAGATGGAGCTGACATGCCCGTATGAAAGTATAATAAATTTTCATTTTTGCGTTTATCACAGCGTATGTGGGATGAGCCAAAGCTACGGGAAAACGATTTGTGTTGGTTTAAAATTCTTGAAAGCTTTATGTGTAAATTTCTAAAATTACTCTGATTGTTGTCAGTGATATGACAAAGCGGCATCATAATATTTCTCCATGGTTTTTAAAAAAAGTATTTTAGGTGCGGAAAGTGTCCAAGGAATACAAATTGATTAACTTAAACGGAATTTGTTATGGATCTTAGTTCATAAGCAATGCACGATGGCTATTTTAAAGGCGGTTCCATATCCTCGGAGTCTGGTCTTACATTTTCGGTTTCTCCCCTTTGATGTTCATAAACTTGCTGTGTAAACCATTTTTTCAAAGTCATGCTATACGAGTTCCCTTTGCGTTTATGTTAATAAGCGTATTATAAAAGAAATATTATTATTGTCTATTATTTAACGCTGTTCTGAAAAATAAACTGTCGGAGTATAGATAGGTTTTAGTTTGATTTTTTTAAACTTCATAGATTTAAGATTTTTTAAAAAAAATAGGCCAGAAGAGAGAATTTTGTCGATAGCCAGTTAAGAGTCTTTTATTTTTGAAACGAATTACTGAACTCAACGATAATTATCCTTGCCCAAACTATATAGGGAACAAAAACACTCCAGGATACAAAAAATATACTCAACCAATTCCCCGGGGAAAAATTATTTTGATAATTTTAGCCGATTTGCAGTTTTTTGTCTTTCATCGAATTCCCAAATCTCAACATCTTCGGGAATTAAATGAGATTTAGTACGAATATAAAATTCAGCAAGTGTTTCATTCTTTTTCGGACTATAATCTTTAAGCACAAAAAAAATCTTTCTGTAGCCTGATGGTGCAACATAAAAAAAGAACATTGCTTGATCCCAAGTTGTTATTTTCGCACTTGGAATATTACCACCTTCAGTCCAGGTGTGTGATTTACACTCAACAAGGATTCTCTGATTTAGACAACCTAAGTCGAAATTGTGAGATTTTTTTCCATTAAGGCCAATATCTACGGGGATATTCTTTTGAAGAGTCAATCCCTGGTTTGAAAAGAATACTTTTGCTGCTTCTTCAAAGTCTTTTCCAACTTGGGTATTGCTTTTTGCACCTTTTCTTTGGAATGGTTTATTCATTCGAGTATGCCTTTGAACAAGTTATTATACAGATCTGTATATCTTATAAATTTGAATGATATCCGACCAGTATACACGAAAAAACTACTGGCAAAAATTTGTATCAATATTTTAAATACGTGTAAAGATATTTCAGCAGAATTATTATG
>JAAEMD010000392.1 GCA_024225875.1 bacterium | reverse complement strand
TTAAAAAATTATCGAAATGCGTCTTTTTTCTAAATACAAGATAAGGTGCTTTTAATTTTGTTTGATATGAAATGACATTACCTGAAACATAAATTGGCTCAATAGTTGAATCTTCAGGTGATATTTGAGTTAATTCGCTGGCCGTATAGCTTAAGTTTTGTTCTTGATACATAATACCCAAATAAAACAGGGTTGAAGAACCTTTAAGCAAAGAAGCTTTATTTAAAAGATATTCTGCCTGTATCCTGTTGTCTAAAAAATGCAAAACAGCCGTGCTTTCCGAATAAACATCCTTTCTGTCTAAAGAATCCAGCCAATCAGAATCTTTCAAAATGCCGGCTTTTTGTTGTTGGAAATTTGACAAATGAGAAAACGATAGTTTAAAACGATCTTTAAAAGTTAAGTTGACCTGTGCTTCCAAAGGAATTATATCAAAAGGAAATCTTAGCTCACTGTTCGGAAAATGAAGGGTAGCATTATATCCATCAGCAAAATTGGTAAAACCACCTATTTGATATTGAATATAACCCGAATATTTGTGTAGACCTAAGCTGTAATCAAGCTCTAACGAATAAATAGATAGGGCTTGCTGACGCAGCCCAATCATCAAAAAAACAAAAGAACTGAGAAAAGAAGAGATGAATAGCATCCAAAAAACACATTCAATTTATCAAGTTAAGTTAAAGCAGCGGCCTTTTTTAAGTTCATTGCCGATA
>JAAEMD010000391.1 GCA_024225875.1 bacterium | reverse complement strand
CTTTAGAAATATGAGGGTTTGTTTAGTTTTCTTACAATTATGATGTATAAAAACAAGATCAAAGCCCTGTGAATAGTAGCGAACCTCCCCCGCCTCTGATAGAAGCGCAACTCGGGGAGGTTTGAAAAGGAGGGGGGAAATTGCACAGAGAGGGTATTACAGACTACCTTAATTTAACACTTTCTTAGGTGGGAACAATATCGTTAGGACATATAGTGGATTGCAATGATGTCGCTTTTAGGGAGCGGGTGGTGGTGGGAGAGTAGGAAGGTATAAAATCAGTGTCGTCTTAGTAAAATTAGTGGTAAAGTCTCATATTTCATTTCAATTAAACTTTGATCAATTGATTACCATCGAAAAGAGACAAATATGCACATTCAGTTCCTATAATGTATAATAAAAGAAAGTCTTCGTTAATTATATTTTGATGATATTGATCAACGATCATCCTTCTGTCTATGTCAGAAGGATAAGGTATTTTTTCTGGATGGGAGTGCCATTCTCCTAAATAAATAGTATGTCCATCACTTAAATTAAATTTATAATCTATAATCGATTGAGCACTTTCTTTGTCTCTTTCAAAGCTGAATCTTTGCCTTTTATCTTTTTCATTGGGCTCTGAAACAGTTAAAACATGAACCTCATCCCCTTTAATCTGACCAAGAAGGATTCCACCCGCTTCTTTGGATTTTGAATCGAGTTGTCTATATCTATTCATTATCGTAATTGCACGATCATGAATTATAATGTTATAATTTTTTATTTTATATTTCCTCATTGCATATTATGGCTTCATTTATAGGTTTTCCAGCAATAAATTCCGAAGTTTTTATCTGTTTACTTTCAATCAATTTAAGGTTTCCAATCCAGGTGATAGCTTTCGCTTCAGAACATTTATTTGCACATAAAGCATAAACTATTGGGAAAATTTTAGAAAGAAACAAGGTTATATCTAACTGTCCATATGGCGTATATATGCTTTGACATCCTGTTTCTCTTAAATTAAGCAAATCATTTTTACAAATGTACTCTTGTTTGTCTATAACGTTATACCTATAATAAGAATCATCTTCAAAGAAATCACCATATGTCCTTGTGTTAGGAGGAATATATAGACAATGACCTCCAGCCAAGTAAGGCTCTACCCAAATATGAACAGTTGGAATATTTAATTTATTTTGAGAAAAGAGCTCTGAAATATATCTTTCAAGATTATATTCTCCAAGACAAAGGAAAAAATAATCTTTTTCTTCTAAGATACAAAGTTGATTTTTGACAATTTCAATAATTGAAGAAGTATAAGCATTAATTTTTTGATTAGGATCGTTACTAAGTAAATGCTTTTTTAAAGCTTCGGCTTTATTCATGTTAGCATAATTTAGTCCTAAATAATGGCGCTTGATATTCTCAATTTTTAAAGCTTCTTTATCAATTAAAGTAAATTCTGTTGAGCAGGCTTTTAAAAAATGTAAAAAGTTTGAACCAATACTGCCAAGCCCTGCAATTGCAAATGAAAAATTATCTGACTTTTCTTCTCCAATAGTCCTTATATTAAGCCTTTGTGAAGACAATTTTTCAAATGATATCCTTCTAACTTTATCTCTACTTTGGTGCATAGACAATAGGCTGAAATTATCTATCTCTTTTCTAAATCCATTCCTTTTATTTTGAAAACACTTATGCATCCAACCTATTAAACAACTACTTCTATTTATTTTTTTTGCAAATACAATAATTGGAGTTTTGCAACTGTTAAAATATTTTTTTACTTTATATAAAATATTATTATTTTGGCTAAGCATTTTAGAAACACATTTATTGGTAATAGTAAAAGGTGGCAGCAAGTCAAAATCTAAAAGCCCGATATAATATGCATCAAGTGATTTTTCAATTGCATTATTTGTCTCTTTTAAATAATTTTTAAAGCTTTCATCATTAGCTGAATGAAGAATACATTTAGAATTAGCAATTTTATTTCTTACCTCAGACATTTTAAGTTTTTCGTCATTCATTAAACCTAGCTCTTGCCAAGCAATAACTTTTTCTATTGGCTTTTCGTCATATTCTTGGTTCCAATATGCTAGAAACTCTTGGTTTATATCATTTAAGTTCTTATCATTTAGTCCTTTATTAATAATTTCTTTAGCTTTCATCATTGAGTCAAAAACAATATTTTCTGGATCAGCTCCATAACGAGGATAATTCTTTGAATCAAAAGTACAAATAAAACCATTACTAATACTAACATGCGGAATATATTCTAATTTCTGAAGGCTGTCAGCAGTTAAATAGATTCTAGGATAACATAAAGGGAACTCATTAGTAAAACATATATAAAAATCTAACTCGTTAAAATTTCGGCTTTCAAATAATTTCTTCCATACCCAAACCTTTCCAAAATAATTTATTTTTTTAGGCAAGTTCTCAGTTGGAATTGAAATTCTCTCAAACTTTTCCAATTCCATAAATGCTCTATTAATTGATTCCTCAAAGTCATACATTTTCAAGGGCGCTATTGGCGTTTATTTTTATCTGGGTCGGAGTAGAATATTTTTTAGAGCCTTCAATAGATCTACAAGCATTTGCACAACTAAACCTATTGCCTAAATGTTTTTTCCATTCTAAACATGCTTCCGCTTGAATGGGATGAGCAAGAGCTCTTGATGCAGATTCACAAATTTCTTTTAAGCTATTCATAAAATATTCTTTGTCATCATTAAAATCTTCTAATAAATTTTCATCTTTTGGGGTTGTTGGGCGGTGACATGAAAAGTCAGCATTTAAGCATTCTAGGATTTCCAGTAAGGTTTTTCCAAAAGAAACATCATCCTGTTTGTCGCCAATAAAATTTTTCTTTACAAGAATAGTTAAAATCAGACCACTCGGAAACTTTCTTTCAGAGTCTTGTTTGATGTTATCTTTCCAAGCCTTAATAAATCTTACAATTCTTCTTAACTGTGGTTTTTTAGAAGTAGCTTCATTGAACCACTCATAAAACTCTCGTGGATCGCTTAAAATCCAGCCGTTACAACTATGTGCGAGCTCTGGGTGAGAAGATTCATTTGAAAAGTAGTATATGGGCAAATCTATATTATAATTATTTGAATACTCAACTCTTATACAAGTTGGTTTATCTGACACATTAGCCGCATGTCCTTTTACAGCATTAACTATTAAAGAATGATAGTGATCAACACCCATTCTTTTATTTTCATTACCCGAGAAATAAATACCATCGTCTAAATCAAATTTGTCATTAATAGGACTATTAATAGTATGCATCATATATGAACCTTGTCCATGAAATTTAGGCTCATTTTCATTATCATCCTTAAGATAATTTCTAATTTGTTTCCGTAAGGTGTCTCTACTTCTTTTTAGGTTTTCTTTTTGAGTTTCAGAAAGCTTAATTTTTTTATAAAAATCTTCAAACAAATTATGACAGTTAGCCATTTAGTCCTCCTTTTTCCCTCCAGCAATTGTACCTTTTGTTTGTCTGTTTGTAAAATATGTCCCATCAAATTTTTTATAATCATTTTCTTTATGAAAACACAATTCATTAAAGCCCTGATGAGGACATAGCTTATCAGAATCATTACCTTTATTTGAATACATAAATGAAAGCTTCAAATCTCCATTACCCTCGATACGTAAATCTTCCATATAGCTACGAGATACAGTATCATTTTCGTCATCTTCTTTTTTAGTTTTTAAAGTTACACTTACAAGAGAAGCTTTTTGGCAAATTTCGACTTCGCATAGGATATCTCCCTTACAGCTAGAGTTTATTGTGCCACTATAACTACCAGATATGTCTATATAATTTTTAATAATAAGTTTATTGAATTGAATATATATATGTTTCCAGCCCCAGTCATTATATATCCATAGCAAAAATAATGGGCTAATAAGACCAATAAGAATTCCTATAAGATTATACGATAAATAGTTAACTATAATATTGGTAAAAAATACTAAAAATAAATATGTAATAATTATGAAAATGGCAAGTCCTTCGATCTTGTAAAACTTCAAATTTAAGTCCATTATTCTCTCCAAATAAAAATCTTTGCTTATTAGTAATAATAAGTGAGTCATGTAAATAAATCAATATTTTCATTAATTAAATTTTTAAAGGTACTGTGGTAGTATTTTCAAGCTTAGAGGTGGGGGGACCAGCGCCCCGTTTAAATAAATTTTTAGCTTTTAATTTTTAGGGGTACAAGTTGTAAGGTGTTTATATTTAATTATTTAATTGCATTTTGAAATGTACCCCGGGTACAAGTTGAGCTCAAAGGGGG
>JAAEMD010000390.1 GCA_024225875.1 bacterium | reverse complement strand
ACAGGCATGCTCAATAGCCCCTAAAATCACCTTTCTTAAAATATACGGATCAATATCAGAGCGGATTTCACCCATTTTAATCCCTTCCTGAATGATTTGTAAAAGCAGTTTGGAATAGGCGCGAACCATCCCATAGGTAACAGACTTAAAAAAATCAGGTGAATTTCGGACCTCCAAAAGAAGAATTCTGGAAAAGACCCTGTTGGCCACATAGCTTTGCAGGCTGGTGAAAATGACGACCTCAAGCTTTTCAATACAGGTCTTTTCATTTTTCACCCGGTCTTCAATCTTTGCCTGGAACTCAATGAAATGGTCGTTTAAGACCTGGTATAAAAGATCTTTTTTATCCTTAAAATATTTATAAATCAGTCCCTCGGTAACATCGGCATTCCTGGCGATTTCAGCTGTTGTGATGGAATGAAAATCTTTTTTTTCCATCAGCCTGGATAATGATTTCATGATTTTGATCCTGCCGGGGGGATTTGTTTTGCCTTTATGCTTCATAATAAAACCTTGTGATATTGTGGTTCTGATCATTTAAATCATATATATTTTATATGGTAAGTAATCCTTACTTACAAAATATGGTAAAGTCAAGCTTGGATTGGAAAATAATTATACCGGGAACGAAACTTCCCTTGATGATGATTCTTAAAAATATGGGTTCCATTAAGCTATTGGATCTATTCCTTTGTAATGTTATATAGAAAAAACTGCAGGATTTATTGTTATACGGTATATAGAAAGTATATATTTCAAGAGTATGCAACCATATGATTTTACAACTATAGTTAGCACACAAAGGTATAAAAATCGGCCTAAATTCTTTCTT
>JAAEMD010000389.1 GCA_024225875.1 bacterium | reverse complement strand
CTGTCATTCTTTTGTATTACTTCATCGGGTCTTACAGCTGTAATTATTTGATCTCCTCTCGATAATTCAGCTATAAAACCTCCTGGCAAATTTCTTAATCCAACAGCTTCAATTGTCTTTCCTACTATCGGGCTATTAGATGCAACCTGCAACTCAAGAATATACTCATTGGTATTACTGAAAACTTCATCAATAGTGGGGTTATCCGGGAGAAGTGGATCTTACCCCTAAATAAGGACAGGTAGTTAAGCCACATTTCTGTAATGATTTTTTGTTTCGTATGTATTTGGGCTTATTCCTCCACAAAAAGAGTGGGGTCTGTAAGAGTTGTAGAATAATTCTATATACTCAAAAATGCAAGATTTTGTCTCGCTAATATTATTGTATTCCTTTTGGTAAATTTCCTCTTTTTTCAATGATGCAAAAAAGCTTTCTGCACATGCATTATCCCAACAATTACCTTTACGACTCATACTTTGTATTGCTCCAGATTGAAAAAGTAAATATCTGAACTCATCCGAACAGTACTGGCTACCACGATCTGAGTGGAATATAAAATTTACTGGTTTTTCGCGATGCTCCCATGCCATGTTAAAAGCATTGATTACAAGCTCTTTTCTCATATTATCAGCCATGCTCCATCCTATAATTTTGCGAGAAAAAAGGTCGATTACTACTGCAAGATAAAGCCAGCCTTCTTTCGTCCTGACATAAGTAATATCTGAACACCATGCTTGATTTATACGCGTAGGGGAAAAATTACGATCCAACCGATTTAAACTGATTCTGTCACTATGTTTTGATGAACTCGGAGCTCTAAATTTCTTTATTGCTTTCGAACGTATGTTATTTTCTTTCATAATTCTTTCAATGCGTTTGTGATTTGCTATTGTTCCATTCTCTCTCAGCTTTTCATTGATTTTCGGGGAGCCGAACCTCATTTTGCTTTTTACATAGACCTCTTTTATTTTTACAAAAAGCTCAAAATCTTTGTCCAGAACTTGAGATTTTAAGCATGATTTCCATTTATAATAACCGCTCCTGGATATAGATAAGGCCTTGCATATTTTCATGACACTGAACTCAGAGCGACTTGATTCAATTGTCTTATAAAGCAGAGTTGATGATTTTTTCCTTACATCTAATGCTTTGAGAAAATGACCACAGCTTTTTTTAATATATCGCGCTCCATTTCTGCATCACGTAGCCTTTTTTTAAGATTCGCTATTTCTGCATCTGTACCGGATAGTTTTCCATTGCCTGGAAAGGCATCTTTACTTTTCAGTGCAACTTCAGATTTCCATCGGCGTAAATTATCAGCATTTATTCCAAGTTTGAAAGCTATGTCCTTCATGGATTCATTTGAAGTTGACAAACGTGCTACAGCTTGTTCTTTGAATTCTTTTGAATATTTTCTTCGTTTTCTCATTTTGTTAAATCTCCTTTTTCCTCAATAACTTACAGGAGGCTTAACTATGTGTCCACTAAATGGGGTAAAGACCAGTCTGTGTATATTTTTATCACAGGCTGGATTTCAATATTATTTGGGATTTTTGTTGTGTCACAATTGCCATATACAACTTCGGGGATTTTGAACGTATTAGAAATAGCTTGTTCCTTTATCATTACTGAAACTATTTTGATATTCTCTGCTTTTTGGTGTGAATGTTATATACAAAAGAAATTCTTTTCCTAGATTAAAAGTAAATGCCAAGTCCTAGG
>JAAEMD010000388.1 GCA_024225875.1 bacterium | reverse complement strand
TTTGCCAGTTCTTCCAGCCGGCCCAGGCTGCCCTTTGGCTTAGTTAAAGTATCCAGCCTGCTTTCAGCCATTTTGATCATAGAATTATCAATGCTTTCTATATTCTTTAATGTTCTATTTATTTTTTCCATTTTTCCTCCCTGTTCTATGAAGATATCACATTACAGAAATGCATCATTTAATTTTAAGTGGCAAACCAGACACAATAAAAAAAACCTCATCTGCTTTAGCTGCTATCATTTTATTGACATTTCCCGCAATATCCCTGAATTTTCTACCTAACGGATTATCTGGTACCAGCCCCATTCCAACTTCATTAGAGACAACAAATATCCTGCACTGAAAATTATCAAACATTTCCAGCAGCTGATCAACTGTATTTATTATAAGTTCTTCATCAGAATTTTTTAACATTAGATTTGAAATAAAAAGAGTAACACAGTCAATAATAAAGATATCATATTCAGTCCCAATTTTTTTAAACAAACCTGTAAGTCCATAACTTTCCTCATAAGTATGCCAGTTATCCGGCCTTTCCTTCCTGTGCCGTGCTATCCTTTCCTCCATCTCCTTATCAAAGAAGGCACAGGTAGCAATAAAAGCTGTCTCCCCTTCTGATTTTACAGCTGAATCAACTGCATAACTGCTCTTACCGCTTCTGGCACCGCCTGTAATAAAAGTCAGTTTACTCATAACCACTCCTCCAGGTAAGAAGTATCATTTAATAAGGAAACCTTAAATTTATCATTATCAAACTTAATAATATTCAAAGCTGCTATATCCTGCCCCAGGCTCCAGACAGCACCTCTATCCAGGCCCATAATATAACCCATTATCACTTTCAAAGGTCCGCCATGAGTAAAGATACATAAAGAAATATCCTCCTTAACAGAAATAATCTCCTCATAAGCAGTAATTACTCGTTTCGAAAAAACATCTAAACTTTCAGCTTCAGGGATAGTTGTAGTAAAAGGATCATTAATCCATTTTTGATAAATATCTTTATATTTACTATTAATCTGTTTAGATGTCAGCCCTTCAAATATCCCAAAGTTTATTTCCCTGAGACCGGTATAGACTTCCACTTTTATATCGTTACAGGCTAACCGGGCAAACTTCTCAGCTCTTTTAAGATCACTTGAGCATACTCTGGAAATATTTTCATACTTAAGCCTTTTTGAGAGCTTTTCAGCCTGCTTTATACCATTTGCATTTAAGGCTGTATCTGTAGCACCATAGTATTTTTTCTCGCAGTTCCAGTCAGTCTCACCATGTCTTATTAATAATATTTTCATATAAACCTCTATTATTTTTTATACTTCCCCCAGGGATCAGATATGTATAAGGCTGTTTTGAAACCGGACTCTTTTTAACAAGTACTTTTGTCTTATATACAGACTCTATATTATATTTATTTAATACTTCTGAAGGAAAGCCATTAACTATTAACTTACCTTTGTTTAAAAGAAGCAGCCTGTCACAATACTCACCAGCCATATTCAAATCATGTAAAACCATAATTATTGTCAAAGATTTCTCTTTGTTAAGTACCCTCAATAAATCCAGTACCTGCATCTGATGTCCAATATCCAGATGAGATACAGGTTCATCAAGAAAAAGAAGCCGGGGCTCTTGTGCCAGCGCCCTGGAAATAATCACACGCTGTTTCTCACCAGCACTTAACTTATCTATACGCTTATACTTAAGATGTATGGAGTCAGTCATATTAAGTGCTTTTTCAGCTATTAAAAAATCGTGTTCTTTCTCAACCTGTAATCTCCTTAAGTGCGGTATACGTCCCATAAGAACTATATCCCATACATTAAATGCAAAATTGAATTGAGTATCCTGAGCAACAAACGCAACCTTACGAAACAATGCTTTTAAGTCTATTTCAGTCAGATTCTGATTCTTAAAAAAAATTCTACCTTTGTCTGGCTTGAGAACTCTTGTTAGTAACCTCAGCAAAGTAGATTTCCCTGAGCCATTAGGGCCAATAATACCCAGAAAATCACCTTCCTCAACTGAAAAGCTGATATCATGTAAAACATTTGTTTTACCATATCCGCCAGAAATATTATTTACATTTAGTATCTTATCCATACTTTCACCTGTTAGCCCTCCTTAACAAAAATATAAATACAGGTGCCCCAACTATAGAGGTCATTACCCCTATAGGAACTTCCACAGGAGGAAATAAACATCTTGACAGAGTATCACAAAAAATCAGAAACGCTCCGGCCCCCAGAAAAGTCCCTGGAATCAAAATCTTATGACGAGGACCAATAATAAGCCTCAGCATATGCGGAATGATTAAGCCAGTAAATCCGATCACACCAGATACAGAGACAATAGCTCCGGTTATCAATGAAGTTAAAACAAAGAGAATTATTTTAACCTTGTCTATTTCTATGCCCATATGAACAGCCTCTTCTTCACCTGTGCTTACAGCATCAAGATCTCTATTAAAAAAATAAATCAAAATAATACCGATAATAACTACGGCACTGACTACAACAAGCAGCCTTATATCATAAACCTGCAAACTGCCTAATAACCACCACATAATCCCATGCAGGATTTTTCTGCTTGAAACAGAACTCAAAAAAACTATAATCCCTGAAAATGTAACAGCTACAATTACTCCCGATAATATAAGTGACTGTACAGGTACCCGGCCATTATCTTTTGCAATATTATAAACAAGCAGCATACTTATAATGGCCCCTGCAAAAGCTGCTGCCGGCAGGTAAATACCGGTAATACCAAATATCATTGCAGTAACAGCACCTAAACCAGCCCCGCTGGAAACACCAAGCAGATACGGTTCTGCCAGAGGGTTCCTTAAAACTGCCTGTAGTGTAACACCAGAAACACCAAGCCCGGCTCCGGCTATAAGAGCCAGTACAACCCTGGCTAACCTGAGATAAAGAATCTGTCTATTTTCTACAGACAAAAGTTCTGTCAGCGATATGTCTGCAGACCCCATATAAAGGCCGAACAATATCATAATAATCAGGATAACAAATAATAAAACATTTTTATTTATATCTTTTATTTTCATTCCGGATACAGTCTCTTATGTATCTCTAATAAGCCGTCAAAAAGTCTTGGCCCGGACCTTAATAGCAGGTCTGGGTCTATATCAGAATAAACTCTGTTATATTTTACTGCACTGATATTTCGCCATCCTATCCTGTCGGCAACAAAATCAGAGTCAGTATGACCAATAAATATACAGTCAGGGTTTCTTTTGATAACCTGTTCTGCACTAAAATAACTGTATGGCCTTGTTACATCATGAGCAATATTAATACCTCCTGCCAGATAAATCAGTTCATCAATAAAAGAGCCTTTTCCTGCTGTCATCAGAGGATCATTCCATATCTCGATAAAAACCCTGGGCCGTATATCTGTAGACAGTCTTTTAACTCTATCCTGAACAGTATTAACTATTGATTCCAGTCTTTTAATTAAGCGGCTGGCATTTTCTTTCCTGCCTGTCAGATCGCCAATCTCTTTTATCGAATCAAATAGTTCTGCGATATTTTCAGGTGAGCTGACAAAAACATTCAAATTCAACTTTCTCAATCGCTCTACAATTACGTCCTGTTCCAGGTCAGTTGCAAAAATAATATCCGGCTTTAAACTAATAATCTTTTCTGTATCTGGATGGCTGAATGTTCCTACTATATCTTTATTTAATACTTCTTTCGGATAGTCACATAAACTGGTAACACCAACGATCTTTTCATCTAAACCCAGAGCAAATAATATTTCAGTAACAGTCGGAGCAATCGAAACCAGGCGCTGATCTTTCTTTTTAACTGTATTAACAGCACAGGTATTTACATTTAAAAAAAATAACAATGTTAAAAAAGCAGCAGCTTGCTTCAATACAGTCCCCTGTAGTTTTGACAGGAGCTTTACAGCCCTGATCATAAAACTAGTATTTTAGTTCAAAATTCAACATAACACCAATGGTTCGTCCGGACATCGGATAAGATAAAATTTCTTCATATTCGATATCAAACAAATTATGCACAAATACAGACATAAAACCTGTGCTGTAATTAATATCAGTCCTTAAAAAAGAAGGAAGGTCCCAGTTACCTCCATTTTTACCTGCACGTTCTGAAACATATATTGTCCTGATATTAAACTGACCTGTGCCAGATACATGATTTAAGCTTAGTGCTGCTCTGTATTTTGCTCTGTAGCTAAGCCATTCACCTGTCCTGGCATCATTTGCCTCAGTTAAGCTGTTAATATTAAAATTAAAATTAAAGTTTTCCGAAATCCTGCAACCTAAATCATACTCTACTCCAGCCAGCACAGCCTCATCTAAATTTTCAGGTCTCCATATTTTGTTTTCCTGTTCCTGCCAATCTATTAAATTAGATATTACATTTTTGAAATAAGACAACCTGATCCTGACAGATTCAGCTAAGTGATAAGATAGTTCAATATCAAAATTACGGCCATGTTCAGGTTTTAAGTCAGGATTTCCTTCTGAAGTAAAATATTTTGTAGAATAATAATAATACAGATCACTTATATCCGGTGCTTTAAATGAGGTGCCGTAAGATGTTTTTAGAGCAAGATCTTCCAGGTTCCATGCAGAGCTTATCCTGAAGGTATCTGCCCTGCCAAAAGAAGTGCTTTCATCAGAACGGACACCAAGGTTCATTTTCCAGAAAGGCAGTACATTAAACTCATCATTAATAAAAACGGCAGTATTTTTTACAGTCATATCCCTCAACAAGGTAGTATCATCGGTATAAACTTTATATAACTCACCTCCGAAAAGTACTGAGTGATGATTAAGGTCAAGGTTATGATTAAATCCATATGTATCTGACAGGCTCCTGGAATCTGAAATAGAACCGCTTATCTTATAACGCTCATCCAGTTTCTTTTCAAAATAAAGTTCTGATCTACCGTATAATATTTCATCTGCATACAGTTTTGTCTGGACAGTATATCCCTGATCCTCCTGCTCGGACAGAAGGCCGTTAACAGCACCAGGGTTGCCCCGCCTGGAAAAATAGTTTTTGCCAAAAATATTAAACCTGTAGTTATCTGTAATATATAAAGTAAGATCCCCGGACAGACCGTTATTATTAAAATAACTGACCGGCCTGAAGCCATCATATCTGCCATTCCAGTAGTTTAAACGGTAATGAAATAAATCTGTTGCAAAAGAGTTTTCAATAAAAAGATTCTGGTCATTATATGAGCCGCAGCTCAATTTAATGGAGGTTTTATTTTCTGGTTTATTTGTAATTATATTTATGGCCCCACCTACAGCATCTGAACCAAAAACAGAGGACATCCCCCCTCTGAAAACCTCAATAGCCTGGATAGATTCCATATTAATATTATTAAGATCTGATGTACCGTAGATACCGTTTTTTAATGGCCTGCCATTCAGCATAATTAAAGTGTGCTCTGAACTTGAACCCTGAATAGATACTGAAGCAATACCGCTCTTACCACCAAACCTTTTTATACTTATTCCAGGAACAGTCTCTAAAACATCAGCAACTGTAAAGTCTTTATAAGTTAATATCTCCTCACGGGTTATAATCAAGCTATTGGGCTGTACTGATATGTACCTTGAAGCCGTTACTACTGTCTCCGGCTTTCTAATTTTAATTTTTATTATATCATCACCATTAATTAAATTATGATTAACAGTAAATAAAAAAATAACCGCAAATAACATTTTCCTCATTTGTATATCTCCCTGTACATAATTGATGCCAGAACACAACTCTGGTATTCATGTAAATATATCTGAAAAAATTAAATACCTGACAGCAGAGCGCAGTTAATATTTTTAGTAACTCCAGATACAATATATTCAGAAATATTCAGAAAAAATCGAGGCTTTTAGAAAGCAGGTTATTTTAATAAATGATAATTTATTATAAATAAATAATAATTTATTTTATATTAAATCTTTACCTCGAAGATCTCATAAATATACATTCTTTATAAAGGCATTCCGGCTATACGGTTGCGGGACAGCTAAGGAGTTACACCCTATTCCCCTTTTAAAAGAAAATAAAAAGTAACACCTTATTTAATAAAAGTCCAGATATAGCTGTTCCAAAATAAAATGTCCGCCACTGAAGTTTTCAAATGACTTCGTTTATGTACGCAAGTACACTGCACTTCCCCATTTAAACGGACAATTCAATTTGTACCAGCTATAGTGGTTATAAGACCATTAGTCTTTATCAAAATACTCACATAACTACCCTTTTTATCGGTACTGTTATATCGGCACGGATTGATAAGCTGCATACTGATCTGGCCTTACAACTATAAGCTGTAGAATAGTAATGAAATTTATTAATAATATTTTCGATAATACAGTAGCAATTATTTTTTATTCACACTAGAAAATAAAACACTGCACCTCGGTTAAGGAGTAAGGACCATTTATTATGAAAATACTAATAAAGAAAAGAAATAAATTAGATTTATTCTATAAAAGAAAAGTAATAAGCATCAATAAAAATTCAGAAGCTACTATACAGAACCTCTTTGAAATTTCAAAAGATGAAGTTGAAATTTCAAAAGATAAAGAAAGTATACTTAACTTATTAAACACTCTTGCAGTTGAACAAGAATACCATGATGACAATAGTTACAATAAATTTGCAGCCATGCAAATTGTTAATCTTTTAATAAAGATACCAAAGAATAATAATTGCTTCATAAAGAAATTATTAAAATCTTTCGCAAATATTAGTGATAATGATAATATTCATACTCATACTCTGCAAAGGCTGTATAATCTTAGCGAGCCCAAAAAGAGAAAATTATTAATCTCTCAAATATTACCTGAGATAGTTTTTAGTTACCTTGATGCTTATAATAACCAGTCCGACAATTCATTTAAACAATTTGCTGTCAGTCTAAGATTCCTGGCAAAAAACAATCCTGCTTTCTTAACTGGTGAAAACATAAATCAAAATAATAATAAAGTAAGCGAGGAAGCATTAATAGATGCTTTTATAAAAGATATTAAAGATGCTGAAACTAATAATCATGGTTTAAGTGAAAAATCTGCCATATTCTGTTTTATATCCACAGGCCAAAACCTCAAGCTATTCAAGAATTTTATAACAAGAAGTATTACAAAATACCCGCTTAAAACAATAGAACTGTTAGACAGCCATGTTACCAGCAGTCATAATAACTTATATGGTATAAGCATCAATAAGCACTATGTGATGGATTGTTTTGAAACTCGGGCTAAATTCAATTCTTATAAAATCAACACTTCAAGTAAGAAAGATCACGCTAACTCTAAAGACAGCCAGGAATTATTAATCCCTCAAACATTATCTGAGATAGTTTTTAGTTGCCTTGATCCTGATAATAACCAGTCCGACATTTCACATAAACACTTTGCTTTCAGTCTAAGATTCCTGGCAAAAAACAATCCTGCTTTCTTAATTGGTGAAAACATAAATCAAAATAATAATAAAGTAAGCGAGGAAGCATTAATAGATGCTTTGATAAAAGATATTA
>JAAEMD010000387.1 GCA_024225875.1 bacterium | reverse complement strand
TTTCCCGCTTTAGTTTACCCTTCGTCACGAAAAATATTGGCTGTAAAGATAGAATTCAAGGGACGTAGAGAAAGGTGTCACTATGAAAACATAGTGACACCTTCTGAAAAAATTGCTATATAGTAAAATTTTTTATGCCTCTCCTAAAAGAACTATGTGAAGCACCAGGTATTCCTGATGGGGAACATGCAATTATTGATATTATAATAAAAGAGCTAAAACAGTTGTATCGTCAGTTAATGTCAATTCAATAGGAAACGTGATTATGTTTAAAGGTGAAAAACATGTATAAAGCAATTATTTTTGCAGCCATATCAATGATTTTATTTTCATGTAGCACTATGAAAGGACCTTTCGTTAAGAAAAAAGTAGGTGTTTCTCCCGAAATTAATAAAGTTAGTCAAGTGTATGTTGGAGAAAAATTTTATTCTCAATTTGACTATATGGTAACAGACACTATTAAAATTGTTGGAAAATTTGATTTTAAGTTTATTGATAGTGGGAGAGTAAAAATAAATGATGGCGAGGTTTTTTTTAGATATAGTGATGAAGATGGTTCTAATTTCTACTGTTCTGTTAATGGAAATTTTTTTTGGGGTAATAATAAGGGAAGTATCATATGTGTAAGAGATATAAATAATGATGGACTTATTGATGACATGAATACGCCAAAAAGTTTTTTTACCAACCCATGGTATAGTGTTTCTGATAAAAAAATTTTTTATAAAAAACAAGCTATAATAAAGGTTGGAAGTGGAGTAAGAACGGATCTTATTTATCAAGGGAGAAGTAACAATGTAATTAAAGTTCAGTATAGAGAATATGTTAACAACTTTGTTCGTCCTTTATTTGATCAAAATTTAACATACACTCTTGATGAAACCCAGACTAAAATTAATTTTAAAGGAGCTGAAATCGAAATAATGGAAGCTGACAATAATTCGATAAAGTACCGTATATTAAAAAAAATTAGAGGTTTTGGAAGCTAATTAGTCGAGTAATATAGGAGAACTGGTTCTGGTACACCACGTATCATCCTTTTTTCAGGGAAAAAGAACTCGTTTTTTTCTGATATAGCGAGCGTTCTATATTTACAATAGTACTGGTAAAAGCAAAAAAATACGGCAATTTCATCTGTAAAAATAATCTTGAAATATAAATTACAAAAATGAAAAATAAAATAGGACAATGGAAAGTTCTTTCATCTTCATTAGAACTAGATTCACCTTGGGTCAAAGTACGCCGAGAGACTATTCTACTCCCAGACGATTCCCAAATCGACGATTACTACATCATTGAACGTCGTGATATTGTTGTTGTTTTTGCAAAAACTTCTACTCATCAGGTTGTATTTGTAGAACAATACAAACATGGAGTTCGAACAAATACACTTGAATTACCGGCAGGAATGATTGATTCCAATGAGAAAGTGATAGATGCAGCTAGGCGTGAACTACGTGAGGAAACTGGGTATACAGCAAAGAGATGGAAAGTAATTGGATCTTTTTTTGATGACCCAACAAGGAATACAAATAAAGTTCATGCAGTACTAGCCTTTGATGCTATAAAAACAGAAGAGACCAAACGGGATCCTCAAGAAAAGTTAGCGAATCTTCAAACCACATTGCACTCCTTTAATAATTTGCCAGAGTTGCTAAAAGCGGAAATTAAAACCGTCAGCTCGGTTGCTACTATTTATCAGGCAATGGCTTACCTTTCTGGGGGTCGATAATTGTAGATGCTTGCTTTTATCCGAGTTTTCGTGCTCAGATTAAATGACTTTATCCCCTCTCAAATATTTCTAAGTTCGATAAAACGGACATTTTTTCAAACCAAAAATCTCATTCTCATTTAATGTGGGTCGCTACATGTATATATGAACGAAATTTAAAGTCTTCAGAAGTAAAGAAGGGAATCTCACAATGCAAATGACAAGTACTAAATATTACAATACCATAGCTAAGGAATATGATAATCATTATAATAATGGTCCATTTTGGAACATATATAATGAAGTAACCTGGCACTATTTAAAAAACTATCTACCTAAAGATAAGGAAAACTCTTTGATCTTAGATGCTGGTGGTGGCACGGGTATATGGTCAATACGGATTGCTAAAGAAGGATATAACGTTATATTAACAGATATTTCTAATGGCATGCTTGATATAGCCAGACAGAAAATTAAAAATGAAAATCTGGAATCTAAAATAAACATCATTAATGCTGATATAACAAACCTTAACGCCTTTAAAAATGAGAATTTTGAATTATCGTTAGCTGAAGGTGATCCTGTCTCATATTGTAGTAATCCTCAAAAAGCCATTGCTGAATTATCTAGAGTTACCAAAGCAAACGGTCATATCACCGTATCAGTAGACAACAAGCTTCACTGGGCATCTAAATTTATTAAACTTGGAGAAATCGAAAAGGCAGATGAGGTTTTAGAAAAAGAGATCAGTCATATGCAAACAGGAGTGGGTAATGAAACCTATCCAGCGCATATGTTCACAATAGAAAAACTTTCTGACCTATTTATGCAAAATAAAATTGAACCTGTTAAAAGTGTTGGAAAGCCTGTTTTTATAACTCCATCAGATGATTTAGAAGATGAGACAGTGTTTAATAACTCTTTAGCACTTGAAATTAAATATTCTAGTTTACCATCCGTTGTAGGTGCAGGTGGTCATATTGCATTAATTGGCAAAAAGATAAAATGATTTTGGCTTGGTTCAAACCAGGGGCCTGGGGAGGATTCGTGGTGCGCATGTAAGTTGTTATTAGGATTGTCAGAAAATGCTATACCACCTAAATTCGCCTCGTAACTCGGAAGAGCCATCTATGTCCATCCTCATAACCTATTGAAATTAAAAAATAAAAGTCCGTTTTTCAACCATTTTAAATTTTCAGTTGAATTCCAAATCCATTAGATGTAATAAATTGAATGTAATCATTA
>JAAEMD010000386.1 GCA_024225875.1 bacterium | reverse complement strand
TTTCCATACCTCTATTATCTCAATTTTATACCTAAAAAATTCATGCTTTTTCTCTGTTTTTTCGGGCTTTTTACTTTGGACTGACTATATATACCTTTTTAGTATGTAATTTATATTTAATATATATATGAAAATAATACCGATTTGAAGGCCCCTAGACTAGGGTCCTAGTCGGTATTATAAACTTGCGAAATCGACCTCCAAAACACTCATAAAATCCCCATTTTAGATGGTAACACTTTTGGCGTTTCGTGCCCGTTGACGACATATAATGCTCTGTTTTAGGGTTTTAAAGAACCACGGACAGAAAATTAATTTTGTCCCAAATAATAGATGCCAAAAGGGGAAATGATTAAATGCTAGAAATGATAGAGGTATATGAAGATTTTTTTCGAGCCTTGGGACACGAAACCCGAATCGAGATGCTTATGATGCTTGCAAAACATAAAGAAGTCAGGCAAAGCAAGCTATGGCAGTCTTTTTACCTAGAGCAAACTTCTATCCAGCATCATCTAAGAACATTAATGCAAACCGGCATTATCACCTGTAGGAAAGCAGCTCCCTTAGTTGGCAAAGCACAAGAAGGTAAAAAGACATTTTATAAACTGAATTTGAAGTTTATAAAAGATACGATCGATGACTTTTACAAGTTTTTGCAAACGCAAGATCTGGAGTTAATAAATTGAGCGAAACAATAGCAGATAACGCAGCAATGGTTACGGCCTATCTAAAGACAACGATAGACCGCAAGAAATCGGCTGCTAGAAAAAGGAAATGCACAACCAAATTACACAGAAAAAAGATTTGGCTAACTTCCAGGCAGGTAAAAGCACTCAAGCTTATCCAGGAGCATTATCAAATATCATTTTCGGAGTCAGTAAGGGAAGTTTTGGACAGCATCATAAATGGCACATTAGTAAAAAATATTAAAAAAGACATTGCGGACGTACCTGACCGCTTGGCTTTGTTTAATAAAAATCAAAATAAAGGGGCGTAATATGAAGCAAAAAAGAACAATCAATGAGCTAGAACCGGAGATAAGAGAATACTATCTCAAACACAAAAACAACCTGGATTTAGAGTTTATGTTTAAAATCCAGGAACAAAAAGAACTCAGAAGAAAACTTGAAGAACATATTTTGCTAAACACCTTGAGAACAGCAAATCTCAGGGTGCTTCTTGAAGATATTTTACACACCTTAAAAGTCTTACTGGAGATCCAAGGCACGATGAGTAGTGTTGTCAGACACCTAAAGCGTAAAACAAATGCTGATAATTTTTTTAGAGTCATAAAGGCTATTGGAATTACTAAGATAACCACACTTAACTGAGGGTAAAATTATGGAAAATGAATCAAGACGAGAACAAAAACTAAACCGGGCGCAAAGACGCAAACGTGGTAAGCAAATCCGGAAAGGCCAGGCAGAAAGAGCCGCCAAAATCAAAGAATGGTGGCGCAGAAAAAAACAGCTTGATGAGCGCAAGAAACGCAAGGAGATCAGGGATCATAAGAAACGTCTAAACAAATCTGGGGGTGAACTATAAATGAACTATTTATCAAAAAAATCAGCACATAAATTAATGAAAATCTGCTCGGAGTTAAGAGAATGGTTTTTTGAAACTGGAATGTCGTTACATCATTTTTCAAAAGCAAGCAAAATAAAATCATCAGATATTTCAAAATTTTGCTCTGGAGAACTGGGGCTGTTTCCTCAAGATGGATGCCCTCGCTGTAATGGTACAGGAACACAAATTGCTAGAGCTTGTCCAGGATTTAGAGAAATAAAACTACCTTGCGGTTTTTGCTCTGATCCAGGTGCAATAACAGATGCGCCATTCTTACACGGAGAAAATAATGAGTAAAACAACAAAATGCAAAGTTCAGAGCATGAATGAGTTTACTGATGAAGGTAATCGGCTATTTGGCGAAAATAAACGACACTGGGAGTTTGTTTGTCCTGTATGTAAGACGGTGCAAAGTGCTAATGACTTTCTTAAACGTGGCTTGGATCCAAATAAGTACATAGGCTATTCGTGTATAGGTAGATTCAAAAAAAATCCTCCAAAAGCATTTGGTAACAAAAAAATAGCTGAAGGTTCAGGTTGTGATTTTACTAATGGAGGGCTTTTTAGGTTAGGCCCCAAAATAATTATTCTTGAGAACAAAACCGAGCGATACACATTTGATTTTAATAGATCGGAGGAACCAAATGATAATAACTAATCTTGATTATCGGGCAGCCAACATACTAATTGGCTTACCTGAAGAAATGTTTGATGATGCTATCAACAAATTTAAGCAAGGTGAACGAGAACATGGCCAGGGCTGGAGTGAAGTAGATCATAAAAAAGAATTTATTGAAGAATGCCTTGATGGACTCAACTACCTTGAGGGGGCAAAAGATTACAACAGAGTAAAAGATTGTGTAGTAATACAACGCTTATTTATTCGAGCTTGGAAGTTAGCAAAAAAGTTAAAAGAGAATCCTAAGAGGATACAAGTATGAACCCAAAAGAAATCGATCAAGTGTTGTTTTGTGATGTTATGCAGGAATATTTAAAGGAAAATCTTAAAGATATTCAAGCTACAAGCATTTTGGAAATGGCTATTTTAAGTATCGTTACAAGATACAACAAAAAGGTGAAAGAAGTAAAAAAATGAGTTTAGCGAAAGATCTTAGAAACGAATACATAGGCTACTGGAAAATTGAAAAAATCGCTTTTTCAAGAGGCGATAATAATTACTGGCGTTGTCGATGCGATCGTTGCGGAAACACAAAAATTTATTTGGAGAGTTTCTTGAGATCAGGGCGCATTCCGGTTTGTAGATGTAGGCCAAGCCAGGACACAGTAAAAAGCTATGAAAAAAGGCATAAGATCATTAGAAAAATGTTATATAGAGAATGGGCGGAACTTGTCCGGAAATTTAACCCAAGTGATAAATGCTATCCAAATTGGGGTGGTGCTGGTTTAAAGCTATGTAAAAAATGGACAGAGTTTTCTAACTTCAAAGAAGATATGCAACAGCTATATAAGCTGGGCGAAAAGCTTTATATAAAAAATGTTCCGGATCTTATTTTAAACAATAAAACAGTTTCTAAAGATACTTGCATATGGGCGAAAACAAGAAAAAATCAAGAGAGCATACAGAGTTATTATGTGAAATATTATGGCAAAGACACTCTTTTAAATGAAATTTATAATCGCTTTCATAAAGATCTGAGCTATAACACAGTCTATCAGAGGATAGCACGCTACAAATGGCCAGTAATGAAAGCCCTTAAAGCTTCAGCACCTAAGAAAAAGAAAAAAACTGCTCGTAACGAGCAAAAAGTGGAAAATAAGAGTGAATAATTTTGTAAACACAGAATTATCACAAGAGCATTCTGATTGCTTGCAAAAAGATCTATGTATTACTCCGTACCTAAAGTAGTAGATAATAACTAGGCAGCGTAAGCAACTTCTTTTT
>JAAEMD010000385.1 GCA_024225875.1 bacterium | reverse complement strand
TTTACTTTGGAACAGCTATACACAGCTATAATTATAATCACTTAATTGCATACTCTACTCTTTTAAACTAAACTTAATAAAGTGAGCCTGAGAAATATAGCTAAATTATTGTTGTTGATCTTATTTACTCTTACGGGATGCCAGCATACCGGCATAAAAAAATATCCGTTTTATGGCAATAAAATAAAAACAGAACAACAGGTAAAATTCGAAAAAAAACTCATTGAATCTACAATCAAAAAATTTGGAAACAAAAAAAAGGGGAGCAGCAACGCAGTCAGGGCAGGATGGAAAGCGTATTACTCTGATAAAAAAGAAACCGCCATGAAACATTTTAATGAATCATGGATACTTAATCCTGAGAATGCACAGGCTTTTTATGGATTTGGAGTCCTGCTTTATGAACAAAACAAGTTACTGGAAGCAAAAAAAATATTCCTGAAATGTACTGAACTGGACCCGGAATACGGAATGGCGTTCTGCCAGCTTGCTGTCACTCATAAAGAAATAGGTATGGATGCAACTAAAAAATATAGAAATATTGAGCATAATGAACTATCAAAAAATATTAACCATGCCCTGTACTATATTGAAAAAGCCAGTACTCTATCAAAAAAAGATAAGGATTTAGCTTACATTTTCTATGAATGGTCCTATCTGCTTGCTATGAAAAAAAACTATAAAAAAGCAGTAAGTAAAGCCCTTATTTCCCAAAAATACGATAATCAATTTATATCTTCAGATTTTATTGATAACTTAAAAAAGAACCTCAGCCATTCTGAAAATAAAAAAAATTAATCAGCTTTAAACTACTCTATCAAAAACTCCACCTCTGTATCTGAGTCTGCATAAAATTCTTCTTTATTAATATCTATTAATAACCGGTGGCATCTAAGATCTTTATTTCCAGCTTCATCATTCAACTTAACTCTACCATAAAGCAGAACTGAGCCTTTTTGATCATTAAAGGTAAGCTTCTGACAGCTTATCTTTCTATCGTCCTGAGTTATACTGATATCTCTTAATAATTCCAGAGTTCTGGTTTTAGCATTAAAGCGAAGATTTTCACACCGTACATAAGCAGGTTTTTTTATTATTTCTGACATTTCCTCGTTCCTGAAGCCTTCCTTTTTTGTCTTATCCATCAGCCAGTCAAGAGACTCTACATACAGTTCAACATTACCATCTATAGAAAATGTATTTCTGTTTTTATCATAAACACCTCTATCACCCTTCAGTTTTCTTTGACCATGGGTAACTAGAACATCGCCTCTTATAGTTACTTCCCTGTTACCTTCTTTAGAAGAATATTTCATATAGTTACACTTTAGATGAGTTTGTTCTGCTCTCAGTTTTATCTCTCGCTCATCATAATCAGACATATACATATCTTCTTTTTTACGCACAGCTAAAACATTCCTGGAGATATCTGAATATTCTTCATCTATATTAATAACCATGAAATCAGCTGTAACCACCAGCTCACTGGAGTCCATTACAAAGCCACCATTTATATAAACAAGATTTTCATCACAATCTATTTCTGCACCTTTTACAGGTTTTATTTTCACATCACCCTGCTCTATAAGTATATTTTTTTTTAAATATACTTTTTTACTGTAACTATAATATTTAAGTTCATCACAAGTTATCCTGATATCACTGTCCTCATCTTTTTCAGCTGAACGGTCTCTATTTTTTTCTGGAATAAAATAAACTGAAACATCACCATATGCAGACAGTACTTTGCTTCTGGAATTAGCCTTAATCTTACTGGCTTTTAACTTATCCATAACCATCTGACCACTGGAGTTATACAGGCTTCCAGAAGTAACTTTCTCAGCTCTATATAAAAAATTATTGCGTCCTGCCCAGATATAATCTGCTTTAACCAGCCAGGTAATTAAACCATTGTTATAACCGGAAATAGTTGATTTTTTTATCTCAATTCTTTTAGATTTTCTTTCAGAAGGTGTAAAATCCAGCCCCTTATCAAAAATCAGAAAGATAACTATACCAAAAACAAAAATCAACGAAATAACTTTAATTATCCGGACAATTATCTTTAATTTCATTTAAGTTTCATTTCTACAATTTTATACTGTGAAAAAAACTTTGCAACATTTTCTGTAATGATTTTAGCTTTATCTATTATCAACAGCTTTAAATCTGCATCCTTTAATTTTATTTTTTGAAATCTTTCAATCAGCATATTTTCTCCAGAACAGTATTAAATTATAAAATCATATTTATTGTTTTAAATGACAGGCTGATATTTTAGTAAAAATATAATTTCAGGATAACTGCAAAATATCCAGAATATTTATAACAGTAAATCATACCATTTCAGTACAAATATATTTTTTTACCAGATACAGCAAAACTATACCGGAGCATATAAAATACAAACCATAATTCATAAAAAACCAACCTGATATAAATATATTAATAGATTAAATCATATATGTATATTATAGCTGTTCCAAAGTAAAATGTCCGACACTGAAAGTTTTCAAATGACTTCGTTAATGTACGTCTGTACACTGCACTTCCCCATTTAAACGGACAATTCAATTTGTACCAGCTATATACGCATTCATATTATCTCCCTTTTAGAATCTCCTGGATTATGAGAAGATTATCAGGGAACCTGAAATGAAAAAAAATATTTTTATTACAGTATGTCTAATATGTTTAATGCACTTTTGTCTTTCAGAAAAAGCAAACTGCTCTAACTATGTAAAAAATCAAATACTGATTAAAACAAGAACCCCTCTTAACGAAAAAATCAAAAGCAGCGCATCTCAAAGCTCTGCCTCTTTAACTACTTTATCTTACAGCCTGCCGGGTTTGAATAAATACAAAATCAAAAAAAAGTCCAGCATAGGTCCTCTGCCAGTATCAAAAGCTCCAAAACACATCCGAGTACAGAGTTCAATAAAAAGCAGATCACAAAATATATATAAGATTGTTTTTGATGAAGAAGTAGATATCCATAAAATTATCTCAGAACTTAAAAAAGATGATGAAATTATATGGGCAGAACCAAATCATATAATCAAAGCTCAATTTATCCCCAATGACACTTTTTATAGCTCTCAATGGAACCTGCAGGCAATCAATATGGAGCAGACCTGGGATTTTTCACTGGGAAGCTCTTCAGTAGTTATCGCTGTTATTGACACAGGTGTAGACTGGACACATCCTGATCTGGCAAATAATATCTGGAACAATGAAAATGAGACATTAAATAATATTGATGATGACGACAATGGAAAAGTTGACGATATAAGGGGCTGGGATTTTGTAGAAACATTTTATAATAACGCTTATCCAGGTGAAGATTATCATACACAGGATAACGACCCTGTGGACTTTAATGGCCATGGAACACACTGCGCTGGCATTATTGCAGCAGCAGGAAATAATTCTACTGGAATTTCAGGAACAGCTCCACTTTGCAAAATCATGCCTGTCAGAGCCGGGTATACAAACATACTGGGAGAAGGTTATTTTGAACTGGCCAGCCTGGCAAATGCCGTTTATTATGCTGTTGATATGGGAGCACAGGTGATTAATTTAAGTGTAGGCGGTATAGCTTCCGATAACAGCGTACTTCACAGCTCTATAGAGTATGCTATAAATAATAACGTTGTAGTTGTTGCTGCTGCTGGTAATGAGGGCCTGAATCTAGATCAGGTAGATTACGTACCGGTCAAACTAAACGGTGTGATCGGCGTCAGTGCTGTAGATCTTAATAATGAAAACACCAGTTACTCAAATTTTGGAGAGTCTGTTGATATTGCAGCTCCTGGCGGCACACTGATAAATAATGATACTTATAAAATACTTTCAACTTATCCTTCTGATAGTTATGCTTATGAGGTAGGAACCTCTATGGCGGCACCGCATGTTGCTGGCGTTGCGGGACTGATTTTGTCAATTCAACCTTATTATAAAGCCAGTAAAATAAGCGACATTTTAATAAAAACTGCAACAGACAGGGGCAGTACAGGAAAAGACCCTTATTACGGGCATGGCCTGTTAAATGCTTTAAAAGCTGTAATCTACTCTTCTTTAGACTTTAAAAAATCTCAGAACGATGACTACATTACAATTATAGACGGGGATTATTTATCATCCGACCAGCCGATAGTAATAAAAATAAATGACGTGGTAATACTATTGGAAAACAGTATAGCAGTTGATATCACAACAGATACCGAAACAAAAAGTTATTCTTATCCTGAAGATTCTTTTATTACTTTTAGTAACAGCACTAATACCATAACTTTAAACCTCCCTGGTATCACCCTGCCAGACAACCAGGATATTACATTCAAAGTTACCTTTACGGATTCTCTAAATAATAAATTTGAAAAAGAACTGTCAATAAAAATGAATTCATCAGACCCATTAAAAATTTTCGGCCCTAACGGAGAAAACAGCCCGGTCTACAACGCTCCGAACCCCTTTAACCCTGATTCTGAAGAAACTGCGGTCTGTTATCAGATTAACAAAACATGTAAAGTAACTTTTTATATTTATTCACTAAACTTACAACTGGTAAAAAAAGAAGAAAAATCAATCCCTGCCGGATACTATGAGGAAGTATGGGATGGTAGAGATATGGCAGGAGATACCGTTCCTAACGGTGTATATATATTTATTTTAAAAGCAGAAGCAGATGGAAAAACGATTATTAAAAGAAATAAGATTGCTGTTTTAAGGTAAAGTTTAAAATCTATTCTTTCGTTCAGCTACAGGATTCTCAGTCTGAAAACCAGACTAACTATACAGCATTTTATAAATTATATAACTACTCATAACTCTTCTCATATAATCTCTGGTCTCACTGTAAGGAATCATGGATGTAAATAGATCAAAATCTTTTGTTCCAAACTCTCCCTGCCAGCGACGGGTTAGACGATGCCCGGATTTATAAGCACATATAACATAGTGTAAATCACCACTAAAAGCCTTATTTAACCATGACAGGTAAAAAGTCGCGAACTTTATATTTTTATCATCCTGCAATATCAGACTGGCATCCCAGTATTGACCAGCTCTGGCAGCAATATGCCTGCCAACATCAGGTGTTATCTGCATTAAACCCAGAGCACCAGTTCCGGTTTTTTTATTTTTATTAAAATAGCTTGATTCCCTCATAACAGCCATTATTAAATATGGATCTACTTTATATTTGTCCGCATATCTTTTGACTGTACCCCAGTTAACCAGAGGATATAAGTAAGGTATGAAACCTGCAGGCAGGCTCCCATAATCAATTCTATATCTTGAAAACCTCTTATTTAATATCTTAATAACCTTATTATGCTCACCCATTTTATCTAAAAGAATTATATTCTGAAGAATCTCTTTATGATTATTTTGCCTGAATACTGATTCCAGATAAGCAGATTCTTCTGCTGCAAGTTCACCAAGACCCATTCTATAGAGCAGTTGATATTTTTGATCTAATTTATCGACACTGGCATTTGAAAAATATTTCTTCAGTATCCGGGCCGTATAGTATGAAACAGGAATTCTTCTGACACCTTCATATAAAATCTGTTTTTTTGTTTTGTTACTACCGTATAATTTTCTGTACCAGCTTTGTATTTTATTGATAATCCTGATAGATAATAAACGTGCAAAAGAAGCTCTAAACTGTTTTTCTGTTAAAACATTATAGTTCCATTTTAGTTCTTCAATATTATCATTCCAGAAATATTTCTTATATGCGTCCGTATTAGAATAGTAATGTCTAAATATATCCTTATATTTTCTATATACCTGGTATGGCCCCTGTTTTTTATAGTAACTGCAGATATTATAAAGAGCTTCCGCTTTATATCTATTATCAGGCATATTTTTATTCAATTTTATAAACTCATTATTTGCAGTTTTCCTGCTGCCAAGTGCAAGCAGTGATGCCGCAATATAGTACCTGGTTTCTTCATTTTTTTTTCGTGGCACTTTATATTTTAACAAAGCCTGAAAAGCCGACAGAGCATGTCTGTACCGGTACTGATAAAAATATGAGTATCCTGATTTAAAATAAACATCATATAAATTCCTTGATTGCGGAAATACGGCAATAATATACCTGGCCTGCTTTTGAATCTTTGTATACAAACTGTTGTAAAAAAGACTATTCAGATATTGATAGTGTTCATCCACTCCGGTAAAACAGTCAGCTGTCACAATATTTTTTCGAAATGACCTTTTTATCCTGCGCCACAAAATATCTTCCTCATCCTTATCAGGAAACATTTTAATTAACTCACCATAATGTTTCAAAGCAGCATCAATATCCCTGACAGCTATAGAATGATGAACCAGAAGCTCAAGTACCTGGGGATAAATAACATCATCTTTTCCATATTTCAACAAAGACGAAGCTTCTATTTTTGCCTGACTGTATTGACCTGCTTTCAAATAATATTTTGCCAGCTCTATCACTGCTTTCCTGCCCAGGAAGGAGAGGTTAACAGGTACCTTGCGAAACTTCTTTATTTTAACTGCTTCTTCCAGCCTGCCCTGTAATAAGAGATTTCTATATTTTATAAATCTGATGTAATCATATAAACCAGTTTTGAGAGCCACCTTCTCCATATATTGATCCAGAGTTTGTTCTGCCTGCTTTGATTTATTTTTTCTTTGATAAAGAAGTGATCTTAGAAGTATTTTTTCCGGGATTTTATCCTTATCTATACTTTTTAAAATGCTCAGCGCTGTATTAGAGTTACCTCGATAGAAGTGATACAAAGCATTATTATATAAGGCCTCAGCTGCTATTATTTGATCTTGATAAAATAAAAATAATGTACAGCTTATCAACAGGAAAAATTTAAAAATTTTCATATACACCTATATTAACCCAGGTTCATCAATTCATAAATTGTATATGTTATTATCATTTCGTAAAACCACTGTAACAAGGAAAATTCACCTGAAACACCATACGTAAAGTCAGTCTTTAAGGAGACCTGTCAATAATAAAATATATTTACTAGTGTTTAAAGTTACGAATACCAGTATATACCATTGAAATACCCCTGGCATTACAGCAGTCAATAGATTCCTGATCTCTTTTTGAACCACCAGGTTGAATAACAGCTGATATTTTACTATCTGCCGCAAGCTCTATTGAATCCTTAAATGGAAAAAAAGCATCTGAAGCTAACACAGCACCTGAACACTTCTCACCTGCTTTTTCGACTGCAATCTTTACAGCTTGAACACGGCTCATTTGACCAGCTCCAACCCCTAGAACCTGACCATTTTTAACAATTAAAATCGCATTGGACTTAACATGCTTTACTACAGAAAAAGCAAATAGCAAATCATTGATCTCTCTGGGCACCGGTTTTTTCTTTGTGCTTGTAATCAAATCCTCTCTTTCAATAACAGCATTATTATTAGTTTGTAACAGGAACCCACCAGGCACATATCTGTACATATAGTCAGATAAGTTATCCTTGAAGTTCTTTAACTTAATTAAACGAATAGAAACTTTTTTCTTTAAAACTTCTAGAGCACTGTTATCAAAATCAGGCGCAATAACCGCTTCCACAAAGGTTTCCGATATCGCCACAGCTGTATTCTTATCAACTACTCTGTTTAAACCAACAATGGATCCAAAAGCTGATATCGGATCTCCTTCACAGGCCTTTCTATATGCCTGCTCCAGGTTATCATCAATAGCTGCACCACAAGGATTTGTATGCTTTACTAATACAGCTCCGGGAATAACAAATTCCTGTGCTATGTTCCATGCCGCTTCCAGGTCAATAATATTATTATAAGACAGTTCCTTACCATGTAACTGTTCCATATCCAGAAGACCGTTTGTATTATCTATTTTATATAATGCCGCTTTCTGGTGCGGATTTTCACCGTATCTAAGATCAGATACTTTATGTAAAACTGGACTTAATGAAAGTGGAAATTTTTCAGGATTAGAATTATTAATTTGTTTATCGAGATAACATGAGATTGTACTGTCATATTTCGCAGTATGGTGAAAAGCATCACAAGCAAGGCTTATCCTGGTTTCCATACTCAGCTGTCCTTTATTCAAACTAAGTTCTTCTATAATAGATTCGTACCTGGAAGGATCTACAATAACACCAACTGACTTATAATTTTTAGCTGCCGACCTGATCATAGCCGGCCCACCAATATCAATATTTTCTATAGCCTCTTCCATAGTTACATCAGGTTTATCTATAGTTTTTTTAAACGGGTATAAGTTAACTACTACCAGGTCAATTAATGGAATATTATATTTTTCACAGGTATCTATGTGATCCTGGTTATCTTTTACCGCTAAAATACCGCCATGTACTTTAGGGTGCAGTGTTTTAACCCTGCCACTTAACATTTCCGGGAAATGAGTAATTTCTTCAACAGAAAGGACATCAAGTCCAGCATCATGTAATACCTTATATGTACCTCCTGTGGATATTATTTCATAACCATGTTTTGCCAGGGATCTTGCAAAATTAATAACCCCTTCCTTATCCGAAACACTTATTAATGCTTTCATTATTAACTCCTTATATCTAAATAATATGCATGTAAATAAAAATACATATCTTTATATTATTTTTACTTTGTTATTAACGATCTTAAGTCTGTTTTCTGAGTAGAGCTTTATAGCCTGTGAAAAAAGTATATGTTCATACTTTAGTATTTTGCTGCTTAATGTTTCTTCTGTATCATCAATATCTACAGGGACTGCTTCTTGTAAAATAACCGGCCCCCCATCAAGAGTATCATTAACAAAGTGAACACTGCAGCCACTATATCTTACCCCATAATCAACGGCCTGTTTTTGAGCCTTTAATCCTTTAAAGGCCGGTAGTAACGAAGGATGAATATTGATGATTCTATCCTTAAATGCACGCAGCATAACCGGGCCAACAATCTTCATATATCCTGCCAGGGCTACTAACCCTGCCTCATATTCATATAGTAACTTAACAATAGCTTTTTCATATTCATCTTTTGATTTATAGTCTTTAATCTCAAAAACATAAACTGGAATTTTATATTTTCTGGCAACATCAATACCTTTTGCTTCAGGATTATTACTGATAACCACGGCTAATTTAACATTTAACAGGCCTTGATCTACAGACTTAATAACAGCCTCCATATTAGAGCCTCGACCAGAAATCATGATCGCCAGCCTTAACAACTTATCAGTCAAAAACAACCTCCCTGGACCCTTCCTGTATTAACCCTATTTGATACATATCTTTTGTTTCTTCCAGTTTTTCGGAAGAAACAACTATCATACCTGCTCCCATATTAAAAACCCTGTACATTTCATCCTGGCTGATATTGCCCGCATTTTTTATAATATTAAAAATATCAGGAGTTTTAATAACTTCCTTTTTTATTTCTGCCCTGACACCTTCCGGCAGTATCCTTATTAAATTTTCTTTAATACCGCCACCGGTAATATGAGCTATACCTCTTATACAGCCCCTGCTTATAAGATTCCTGATTTCTTTGACATATATTTTAGTTGGCTCTAAAAGTTCCTTCATCTCAATATTATTTTCTTCAGCTGTCTTTTCATCAATAACTTTTCTTACCAGAGAAAAACCATTGCTGTGTATCCCGGAAGAACTTAAGGCATAAATATAATTTTGCGGCTGTATTTTCGAACCATCTATTCTTTCATGTTTTTCAACTACACCCACAGCAAAGCCTGCCAGATCAAACTCTCCCTTGTTATAAAGGTCATTCATTTCTGCCATTTCTCCACCTATTAGTGAGCATTCAGACTGCCTGCATCCTTCAACAATACCATCTACAATCTCCTTCATCTGCTCAGGTAAAAGTTTATTACAAGCTATATAATCCAGGAAAAAAAGAGGTTTCGCACCACAGCAAATAAGATCATTAATGCTCATTGCAACTAAATCTATCCCCACTGTATTTAACCTGTTCAAATCTATTGCTAATTTAAGCTTAGTCCCTACCCCATCAGTACAAGACACCAGTACAGGGTTTTTATATTCTGGCAGTTCATACATTGCTGCAAACCCGCCAAGTGAATTCAAAACATTATTATCATATGTGCTGCTAACATTCTTTTTGATTAAATCAACAGCCTTTGAACCTGCATCTATATCTACACCTGCTTTTTTATAGTCCATAATTTCTCCTTAATAAAACAGCTATTTATAAAACCTTAATATTACAAATACATATAATGCTCAGGTACACAGCACTGTAAGTTCTATAGCTGGTACAAATTGAACTGTCCGTTTAAATGGCTGAGTGCAGTGTACAGGCGTTCATAAACGAAGTCATTTGAGAACTTCATTGTCGGATATTTTACTTTGGAACAGCTATATATGTAAATATTGAAGAGAATTATAGCAGATAATTGATATTTTATTATATAAAAATCATACTTTTTAACCTTCTTATCACTCATACACTTCAGG
>JAAEMD010000384.1 GCA_024225875.1 bacterium | reverse complement strand
GGAGAAATGGTAAATAAAGGGAAACCAAACCCTGAACCATACCTGAAAGCAGTAGATGAACTTGAAGCAACAAAAGAGCGTTGCATCGTAATAGAAAATGCACCGGCAGGCATAACTTCTGCAAAGGGTGCCGGCCTAACGTGTTTTGCGGTACAAACTTCTCTTCCGGAAGAGTACCTGCAAGATGCAGATAAGATATTTAAAGATATAGATGGCATCTCTAAGTATTTATTAAATTCTTCTTATTAGATAAAAAGAGTCAAGTTAAACCAATAATATAAATCATGTTTGTTTAATAAAGAGTTCCAGGAGTTTACTAGTGAAAAAGTTAAAGTATTTGCGTCTGTTTTTGTTTATTTGTCTTGTCGACTTTTTTCCAGTAATATCTGATGGATCAGAGATAGATTTTGGATGGAGTGTTCCTGAATATTTTTCAGACGATAAGGGTACAGAAGACGAAAAAAGGTTTTTAATCTGGGCATTCTCAATAAAAAATACGGTAGATAAGGCGATTCCGGTATCGGTGTCGACTATGTTGTTGACTGACACAGACAAGTATTATGAG
>JAAEMD010000383.1 GCA_024225875.1 bacterium | reverse complement strand
AATGCCCATTTGTACATTGATTTGAAAAGCCTTTTTTTGTCCAGTTTGGCGGCAATGACCATTCCTTCCCGTATAATATCTTTCAGTTCGCTTCCTGCCCTGTATTTGCCAGCTTCAAAAGCATGTTCATAAAATTTCAGAGATTCCTTGGGCTTATCCATAAGCAGATAATAGCGGGCCTGATTCCAGTATATGAGATAAGCAAGTCTTTTGTCATAAGGTTTCAACGTGCTGAGTTTCTGAATCAACCTTTCAGCTTCATCTTTATCACTTGGCTGTTTTGTATTTACCAAGCTGGTAAGTTTTTTTATCAGTTTAAAATAGACAATTTCATAAAATTTAACAAACTGCTCATCAAAAGACGGTTTAACATATTCCTGAGCACTTAAAAAATCTGCCTGCAGTTTAACAACAAAAGCTCCATATTGCTTGTTCAGAATATCTTTATTCTGAATTATCCATTGGTTATATTCAGTATCCGATTCGTTAAAAATTATTTCCTGAGCTTTTACTGCTAAACTCATAAGTGCTTCAGCAAACTGTGCAAAATAACCATTCAGAAAATCCTCCCACTCATCATCGGTTATATTTCGATACTTCTCTTTATACATGGTCAATATTTTACCTTCTGATT
>JAAEMD010000382.1 GCA_024225875.1 bacterium | reverse complement strand
GCATTGCTTGAACCCAGTTGATTATTATATGTATATTTTAAAACAGATTCCATTCTGCAAATCTTTTGAAGATTACAATAGATTACTACCCTGGAATTTTAAAGAAAGTTAATTGTTTTTTTCAAGAATGCGGTTGGGGGATCGATCCGAAATGAAATGTCTTGCACTGTTGTCCGGTAAAAATTTAGTATAAAGAAAGCTGGATAAAATCGGGAGGTTTATGGATTTTTTGAATAGATGAACCAGGGAGATCAATCAAATGATCCCTAAAGAAAATAGTTTCGTTAATAATGCGAGCAAGTTTTAGGACCGAGAAAGATAATTTTGTCTGAAATTTGATATAAGCAAGTAAAAGAGTATAAATCATAGCAATCCAGATTTGAGACATAACAGCATTTTCAGCAGTACCGAGAAAAGATTTGATTTTCAGGTTTTGCTTAATCCATTTGAAAGATAACTCAATTTTTCAGGATATTTTTTACGCTGTTTCGGATCTCTTATCTGAACAATTTGATCAAATTGAAGGCCTTTTTTCTTTGGCAAATCCTGCTGTCCGAGTAATTCGAAACGAAGGTTTTCTTTTGCTTTTGTAACAAAAAATGCGCCTGCTTCTTCATAGCTTTGGAACAAATCAAAATCATTGTATGCTCTGTCAAAAACATTTATGCTGTCCGGGATTATTGGAAAAGAACTATTTTTGGCTACAATATAGCTGGTATAGCCGATCCGAAATGAAATGTCCGGAAACAACAGAAACAATCCATGAGTAATAAATAACCTGGCATGCGAAGATATAGATATGGAACATATCAAATTAAGCTGGGAAGAAAGAGATGTTAATGTCAATATAAATTCCTCAGGGTAAGGTAGTTTAAAAAGGACCACCCTGAGTAAATTTTTTTAGGAAGAAACACCTCCTTTATTGAGAGAATTTTTGTTAGAGATCAAGTGCT
>JAAEMD010000381.1 GCA_024225875.1 bacterium | reverse complement strand
AGAGGATGATGAAGAGATAACTAATTTCGTAAAAAGGCTGGGCGATTTAAAAAGCCTCGAATTTCAAGTAAGTAAATTAAAAGGTTTTAAAGTGTCTGAGAACTATGATAACTCACCTTTTGCACAGTTCAGTAGGGATGAAGCTGAAAAACCATCACTTTTTAGTAAAGAGCAATTTAATTCATTCTCGGGGTTAAATGATGAGAAAGTAAGGCATATGGTTGAAAAAGCTTTAGTAGTCCCATTTGGCACTGAAATTAACTTAGAGGGTTCAAATTAGCAATTAATCTGTAAGACGCTGTATTTAGTGCAGAACTTAATAACACTCATAAGCTCAGTTATTTCTGAGAAGATTTTTAAATAAGACACTACTATAGAAAAGGACTTTCATATGTCAGCAATAAGAATAACCCAATCTGTTGGACTAGGTGGCGTTAATACCCCAGCCTATGTTAAAACAGTTCAAACCGCTTTAAATAAATTATTAAAACTTATCTCACCAACAAAAGTGTTGGTTGTGGATGGACGTTTAGGTTCCCGCCCAGAAAGCTCTAATACAGTTGCTGCAATAAAACAGCTTCAAAGCAAAGTTGTAGGTATGGTGCGTCCAGATGGAAAAATAGACCCAAATGGCCGAACTCACAAAAAGATCAACGAGAAACTAGCGGGTTTGGCCTTGCTAAGTAAAGTTAAAAGCCTCCAATTATGCCAGTGACAACTGCGTTTTGGATGAAAACAGCTTTTGCTGAAGTTGGAGAGACAGAATTTGATGGCAAAAAAGCAAATCCACGTATCTTAGAGTATTTCAAGGCATCAAAGTAACAGTGTTAATGTAGCAAAGTATAAAAAGGATGTATGGGATAACTTTGTAGTTCCGACTAGCTTTGATTCATTGT
>JAAEMD010000380.1 GCA_024225875.1 bacterium | reverse complement strand
TGCCTGTTCTTCTAATACGGTATAGCAGAATCAAAATGAAATGTCCGTTTAAATGGCTGAGCGCATGTGTACAGGCGTACATAAACGAAGCCATTTGAAAACTTATGTGTCGGACATGTGTCGGACATTTTATTCTGGAACAGCTATAAAAACCCGAAAATACCAGAGATCCGCCTGTTTACCGGCATCTAAATCCAGGTTTATGGAGAGGCTATCCCTGCCCGGTTTTGATAAACCAGAAAATATTAATACAAGATTCCCTGTAAAAAAATCGATTATATTTAAAGGATATAGCTGGTACAAATTGAAGTATCCGTTTAAATGGCTGAGTGCAGCAGGCGTACATAAACGAAGTCATTTGAAAACTTCAGTGTCGGACATTTTATTCTGGAACAGCTATAATAGTATTTTTCATAAATAAAGTTTACAGTTTTCTCTAAAGAAAGGAAGTGTTGTTATGGGTATATCAATAGGAGCATCCGGGTTGTCAATGTCAAATCAAAACTCAATGTTAAGACTCCAGCAACTCCAGGATGCAGCCGCCAAACTTCAGGCAATAACAGAAAGCTTTGATCCAGCCCAGTTTGATGAAAAAACATCCCGCTATATATTTAATATATTAAGAGATATGAATGAAATGATAAAAACCGGCATATCCAGTAACGATATACTGCCAACAGGAATTTCCATGCTAAAAAACCTGAGATCACTTGAAAAGAGCCTTCAAGCGAATGATCCTGAAATGCTACAGCATGCATTCAAGGACCTGAATATTCCTGGCAATAATAAAATACAGCCCGCCATTGATAAAAAAATTAATGCAGCAATAAAAAAAATACTCCCTCATCTGGATCTGGATCAGCAGCAGAAATTAAAAATATTTACCAGTTCTATGAAGAGTACAGGTACTGAAGCTACTAATAAGGAATACTGGGAAGGGATAATATCAAGTCTACTGACAAACGGCATCTATGATATAGATGAGCTTACTATTATTATCTCAATCATAGGCTCATTAGGTTTCTCGATAAACACCGGTCTATTAAGCGCACTTGAAAATTATCTGGACGAACTTGTTAAAAACGTCGTATCTGACAACAGTGATTTATCAAGCAAACTGGCACTGTTAAATACCATATCAAATGTAGCCGGGTCAGTTATGGGCACGCAAAGAATAGACAGTGAAATAGAAAACATTGATATTTTAAAACAGATGAAAATATTTGAAAAAACAGGGATCGACCAGGAAATCGACCATATCCATGACAATCTGGAAAGTTATGATAACAAAGAAAATAATGAAGATATGAACAAAAGTAACAATAATGATCAGGAATATAATGTCTTAAAAAAAGATATTGATATTACCAGACTGTCTCATTACGCGCACACTGCAAAAATAACAAAAGAAATGGAATATAAAGATAATAATACAGTCAAATTAGTATCAAATGATAAAAATACAAACAAAGTCCATGCTTCAGCAAAATCTGAAAATGAAGATTCAAAGGACAACCAGAACAGCAGCTCTTCAGAAAACAACCGTTTAATTAAGAAATCAACCGATAACACATTACAGGATGACAAGGATCTCAGCCACAAACAACGCTATCAGGCCAGGAAAAGAATTCAAAATAGTTTAACAAAAATTATAGAGGCTGATAAAGGAAAGCTGGTATCTGCTTTTGCCAGCATTCTAATGCCTGTGTTTAAAAACAAGATGGAAAAGATATCAGATAAACTTGATTATATGATTGATAAAATATCAGATATATCTTCTTCCGGAACTGTTAAATGAAAAAAGTACATATCAAAACTAACTACAGAAATGAAATAATCGATATAACACAGCCGATCCAGGATTATATTAAAAAGCAAAAAATAAAGTCCGGGGTAATAGTCGTTTATTCTCCGCACACTACCGCAGGAATATCTGTTAACGAGAATGCGGACCCTGATGTCAAAAAAGATATAATACAGTTCCTGAATAAAACTATACCAGAAGACTTCGGATTTCAGCATACTGAAGGAAACTCTGATTCCCATATAAAGGGGAGCCTGATAAACTTTTCACAAACATTTATTATTAATGATTTCAGCTTAATGCTTGGCACCTGGCAAAGTATTTATTTTATGGAGTTTGACGGTCCCCGAAACAGGGAGTTCTGGTTAAAAACCATATCCTGAAATACTTACATGCTTAGATAGTTATGCCGGCCACTTTCTCTAAGGACTTATTAAGTATGTTCAAATTTGATATATTCTAACCTATAATATGAATATACTAATGATGGTCAGGTTTTGATATAAAATGCGATTATATTTTTTAAAATTCATGTATTTTCTGGGTTTTTGCCTTTTACTGGCAACTCTTGCCTGTGGCAAGGTCACCCAGGTTTCTAATGAAGAAGAAGAAATCCTTTCTCACAGTATATCTGCAGACATTAATGTATATTCAACAAAAGATATAGAGCTGCTGATAAAAGATAATAAAGATTTTAAAGCATCCAGTTATTTCAGCGTACTGGACACCACTGTTTTTACACAACTGGTGGGGATAAAGAAAAATGGCCGTTTCGTAGAATTATCCTGGGGCAAAAGCATTCTGAGCATTGATAAAACCCCGGTTAAAACAGAGGAATCAGAAAAAGAACCTGCATCTGAAAGTAAAGACACCACACCTTCAGAAGATATAAACACAAAAACACAGAGCAGCTCTTCAGCTGTAAAACAAAAGAAACGCTATCTATCATCAAGTTATAAAAAAGACGGAACAAAACTCAGCCAGGCAAATTATGAGTGGGCAAAAATAAGTTTTAATAATGAAAAAAAGATATGGGATATCGAAACAACAAAAATAGAATCCGGATATGCTGCATACTTAATTAAATTTCTAGCTGGTAAAGATAAATACCGTTTCAGAATTATTGAAGAACATGAGGTTTCAGGAAACAAAACAGTAGCCCTCCAGAATATTTCTATGTACCATACTTTCCTTGCAGCTTTATATCTTCAGGATCTGGAAGATAATAATGGCCTTGTAAAAGATACGATTTCAATTTCCAGATTATCAAATATATTCAATCTTGAATTTTTTAATGAGCTTAATTTCCAGCTACCCGGAAATAATGTTAAAAAATTCAAGCCGGAAAAACCTGTTTTTATATTAAGGGATCATTTAAATATCGAACTTTCAAAGATTTTGAAGTTCTTAGCATCTGATGATAAAAGCGAATGCATAAAATATATCAAAAAAAACAAAGCTGCTTTGCTAAGCAAAAAAGCCTGTGGCATACTTATTAATAATATAGAATCTATAAAGTAGAAGGTTTATCATTAAATAAGTGATTATAGCTGAATATAAAAAAATGCTCGCTAACTATAGATCTGAAAAAGAAAATGGATCTATGCTTGTTTTAGCTTCTTTTATTATATTATTAGTTTCGATGTTGTGTGTATCTTACTGGATTTTGATAAGGATTAATACTACTATGCTGATTTTAAAAGAAAAAAATATTCAGGTATATTATGCTGCTCTTGGCGGTATTGAAGATGCAATTTCTGAAATACGGGAAGGCCATCCCTGGGGAAACTATAGTCAGGGGTTCAGTCAACAATGGCAGCACCTTTCAGGAAACACCTACTACAAATCTTCTGTATACGGATCTATTCCATTATCAAACTTTGACTATCCAGTAACCATCTCTGTTACACTGGACGGAGACCCCATGGTATCAACAGTCAGTATAAAAAGCGTATCTGAAATTAATGATAATGGTAAAACTTATTCAAAAATTCTTGAAGCTACCGTTATCCGCGCCTTATCTCAAGAAGTTCATATTTTAAACACAAAAGGATTAAATCAATAATGCAGGAAAGTTTTCAATCAGCTCTTGGACTGGAACTTACAGACGACCTTCTTATTTTTGCTGAAATTCAAAATTCAGAAAACGGTCCGGTAGTAAAACATTTAAAGAGAATACCTCTGCCTCCCAAGGTTATTTCAGGAGGAAGTATAAATGATCCTGAAATTTTATCTGAACAGATCTCCAAGGCTTTGTCTGAGTCAAAATTTTCTTCCAGCATTGTTATAATTGGCATTCAGGACAATATATATATAAAAAGTGTCGAACGCCGCTTTGGCACACATATGGAAGCTCATAAAGCTGCTATTGATGAAAAAATTTCCCGCAGCTATCCCTTTAATTCCGGGCGGATTGATTATTCTTTCGGTTATCAGTTACCGGAAATAAAAATAGACCCTGCCATTAAATCGCCTGAACAAAACAAGGTAATCACACCTGTTCTTTATGCTGCAGTCAAAACTGCAAAAATAGATGAATTACGTGATTTAATCGCACTTACCGATTTAAGTCTATCTGCAGTTGACCTGACTACTCTAGCTATTATCAGGGCAGTTCTCTGGAACCAGCACCTGCACGATGATTCATTCTTAATGATAATAGTTGAAGACAATGTTGTAGATTTAAATTTTATAGAAAACGGCAACATCTGCTATACCCACTCAATGAGAAGAAATATCACTCGTGTTGAAGAAGATGTTATAGATGTAGAAGATATATACCAGCACATCTGTTACTTTATCATGGCGTATTACAACTCCAACCCTAAAGGCAGGAAGTTTAATAAAATCCTTTTCTTTTCCAGAAACCCGAAAGGAAAAAAACTTATTGCTTCTCTCAAAAAACAGTTTCCAAACTACGAAACACAGGATTATTCCCCGTTCTCCAATATTAATTTTGAACCGGATAATTTCTCAGAATCTAAATCAGACAGTATTGCAGAAGAATCCCTGCCTTCCATTGGTTTAGCTTTAAAGTATTTCGAAAAATATAATACTACACTTAGCTTAATTAAAGTAAAAAAGGTAATTGGACCAGTTTTCAATAAGCTTGAACTGGCTATAGCCGGCATAACTCTGGCACTAATACTGAGCTTATTTCTACTATCTTCCTTTTACATGCAAAGCAGTGCCAGGAGCAATATATCCAATACAAAAAGAACAAAAAACCTCATAAGAAAACTACAAACAGGAAAATATCTGGTACTTCAGAAAGAAATCAGGGATATAAAGGCTCAAATAAAAGAGTTTGATAAGCTGAGGCTTGAAGATTTCTCCAAATCGAAACTTTTAAAAGACCTGTCAACAGAGCTGCCTGAAGATATAACTTTTAAATCATTATCGGTTTTATCTAATAAAATATCCATTCAGGGCAAAGCATTTTCACAAACATCTATTTTTAAATTCTATAATAGATTAAGTAAAATATTTAAAGCTGTTAAAATTAATCAAATAACAACAGACAGCAGAAAAAAATCTTATCCTGTTAATATATTTTCTATGGAAATAGAGAGAGAGTAGCAAACTATGAATTTATCTGATCTATTTTCTTTAGAAGAACATGAAAATTTAATTGAATACTTTAGAAAGTATCAGAAGTATCTTTACGCTATCATAATTATTGTTATAAGCATACAGATGTTTTTCTCTATAATTAAACCAAAATTCTCACTTATGTCAACTGAAAAACACAAGCTGTCTCAGTTCAAGGTAATTCTTGCCAGCAAAAAAAATACTGCCCAGAAAAAAGAAGATATTGAAGCAAAACTAAAAAGAATCAAAAGTGATTTATTAAAAAGGCAGGGAATGTTGTTCAATGAGTCTGACTTTAATAATTTCTACGTTAAAAAATTAGCGACACTGGCAGAAAATACAGGAAATGAAGTCCACAAAATTTCTTTATCAAAATATAAAACTTCTAAAAAAAACATAGAAACTCAAAACTTGCAAATATCGTTAACAGGAGATTTCTTTGGTATTATTGCTCTATACAGTGTTCTGGAAAAATACTCTAAAATAATAAAAATTAAGGATTTCAATATGTCATCTATTAGTGCAAAACCAGTGAGGTTAAGGTGTAACTTAACCTTAGAAGTTTATATGATAAAATGATCTTAAACTATACCGTTTTAATTATAACAGCAATTAATCTTATGTGCTCTTTCTGCTATGCAGAAGACGCTATTCTAACTGCTACGAAAAATAATCAATATAGTATCAGAGACCCTTTTGAGCCTGCTGAATATAGTAAGTGGAAATCTTATTCAAAAAACGTTCCCAGCCTGAACTATCTTGATGGAACATTTGTAAGGATAAAAATAAAGCTTGATGGTATAATCTGGGATAAAGTCAAGCCTTATGCTATCTTCACTATTAGAGGTATAAAGCAATCTGTAGAGGAAGGCCAGGAACTTTACGGTGTCAGTATAGAAAAAGTTGCACCGCAATATGTTTTATTGAAAATGGGATCGAAAGAAATTATAATTAAAATAGGGCAAGAATATAGCTTATGAAAATTTCAAAATTAAAATCACTGGGCGTCAGCCTTTTTTTTGTTCTATATCTTAGTGGATTGTACTCCTTTATATTTGCTGATCAAAGCAATATAGTAAAAAACAGCGATCAACCTGTTATAGATATAATATATCCTCCAGAAAACTATTACTCCTATAAAGAAGAAATACTATTTAAAGGGAAAGCGAAAAATACAAAACATTTATTTATTAACAGTAAGAAAATCGCCTTAAAAAAAAATGGCGACTTTTTTTTAACACTCCCTCTGCCTGAATCAGCTACTTATAATAAGTTTATTATCCGGGCAATCTCAAAATACGGAAAAATAAAAGAAGTTAAAAGAAGGATTTACTTTAATCCTCAAAAAGGTTTACTTCCTGAAATTGAGTTAATATCTCCTGAGAAAGGTTTTATATCCAGCAAAAAACACGTTGTTTTTAAAGGGAACACTAAAAACACAAAACAACTTACTATTAATGGCAACATAATAAAAATGGATGATAAAGGAAATTTCTTTTTTTACCAGCCTCTCAAAAAAAATAACCGGTACCAGTACTACGTTATTCAAGCCACATCTGATTCAGGAGCTCATTACCATGTCAGCCGGGCAATACTTTATAAGGAGGAGTCTCTCACAAAGAAAAACCAGAAAAAAAACACGGCTTCCGAGGTTATAAGTATCAAAGGGCCCTCTGGCAAAGGTAAGAAAGAAAAAACACCTTCTGCCTCTATAGTACTGGACTTCCCGCCTGACAACTATGTTTCTGACAAACAAATGGTAATATTTAAAGGCCAGACAAACAACATTAAAAAACTGGCCATAAACGGTAATTCTATAAGAATGAATGATAAAGGCGCTTTCTTTTTCTACCAGAAAATCCAGCAGCCCTACCAAGTCCACAAGTACACCCTTAAGGCAGTATCAAATACAAATGAAACTTATCAATTATTAAGAAATATCTCTTATAGTGATATGTCCTTCCAAAAACCTGTTATAAAAAATACCATCCTGGCAAGAAAATCAAAAACAGCTAAAACTAAAAAAATGTCCGTAACTAAAACAAATAAGTATGTCCCTGAAATAAAAAAAACAGAAACAAAAAATTCAAAAGCAAAACCTTTTATCGAGCTGTTTTCTCCCCAAAAGAAACTTATTACTTCTGATGATACAGTCCTGTTTACAGGAAAAGCAAAAAATATTACAAGCCTGAAAATTAATAACAAGACAGTGCCTGTTAAATCAAACGGAACTTTTCATCATGTTTCAAAACTTACAAAACCCAATAGTATCAATAGTTTTACTATTTCTGCAAAGTCAAAAGACAACAATATATCATCTATTAAACGCAACATTTTTTATAAAGTAAAAAAAGAAAGTGCCGCCAGCAAAAAAACCGTTAAAACAGACAAAAAAAACATTAAAGTAAAGACAGCAGCAAAAACAAAACAAAACTTAAAACCAAAGCCTGAGAAAATAGTTCAAACCAGCAAAAAAATAAAGATCAAATCAGAAGATAAAAACAAGAAAATCTCCTCTAAAGCAGAAAGCTCTATACCTGTTATCAGCATTAAAACACCTGAGAACAATTTTATAACCTATAAAGACCGCATTCATATCCAGGGCAAAATAAAAAATGCTGAAGAATTTTTCATAAACAGCCGTGTTGTTACGCTGTCGAGTGACGGATCTTTTGATGAAGTGTTCGATATTAATACAAAAGGCAAGCATATATTCAATCTGCATGCTATTGGCAGGAATAGTCTAAATACATCTTTAATTAGAAAAGTATTCAGAGTTGACAGAAATAAACCGACAAAAAATCAAAAAAAGAAAAAGAAGAAAAACACTCTACAGGAGAGGTTAAACAAAAAAATAACTCTGGAGTCCGAAGATGCAGATATTAAAGAAGTTCTGAAAGTACTTTCTAGAAAAAGCGGTTTAAATATCGTTTCTGACTCATCACTCACCGGTCAAGTTAATATTTACCTTAAAGATACGACAATAGTTAGTGCTATAGAATATGTTTTAAACACACAGGGACTCTCATATAAAATTATCGATAATACAATTATTGTGGCACCTTCACAAAAATTAAAGCTGCCTACAAAAATTGTTACTAAAATAATTAAGCTGCAAAATATAAAGGTTACTAACACAGTTGAAATCATAAAAAAACAACTGGCACCAGAAGAGAGTGTACAGGCTCTGGATCAGGATAATCTACTCATTATTAATGCTGATGCTCAAAAAATAGAATATATTGAAAAAATTATCAGCCGTATTGATCAAAAGAAAATACCCCAGATAATGATTATAGCTCAAATAGTAGAAGTCTCATCAACAGCTCTTCAGAGCCTGGGTATCAGCTGGCCGCAAAACTTAAGTCTGGGTTTAGCTGAAGGCGCTACTTTAGATGAGCCAGGCTATACTTTCTCTATATCTGCAGCCGTAATATCCGCTCTGCAGGAACAGGGTAAAGCAAAAATACTTGCAAAACCACAAATTAAGGTCCTGCATGAACAGAACGCAGAAATTTTCATAGGTGATAAAATACCATATATAGAACTAACAACTGACGCCTCCGGCAGGCTTACTGAATCTGTCAAATTCGCAGACACCGGTATAACACTGCAGATCTTACCTTATATTAATCCAGACTCAAAAGAAATTCAGTTAAAAATTGAACCTGAAGTCAGTTACATTAACGGATACAGGGGCAGAAATAACGACATTCCTATCTTAAGAACAAGGAAGGTCAGTACAACAGTCAGTATTATAGATGGTAGTACTGCTATCATTGGCGGCCTGTTCAATTCTTCCGACGCATCAAGCAAATCCAAGCTTCCAATCCTTGGAGACCTCCCTTTATTAGGAAACCTTTTTACAGGAGGGCGTGATGAGGACTCTCAAACTGAATTAGTTATTACTGTTACAGTATCAATTGTAAAAGATAAGCTGGAAGAAGATACCACAGAAACCAAAAGTTAATATCCAGACTATAACTGGCTGCTTTATTTTCTTTTATATATTTCAAAAATATATTTCAGGTTACCTTCCTTTGCCGGCACACTTTTAGACAGCAGTTCATATTCTTTGTTATATTCTGGAAAAAAACAGTCACATTTAATGTCTTTCATTATCCTTGTTAAATACAATGTTTCACATTCTACACTTTTTAATGCTTCTTTATATATTGTCGCACCACCTATCACAAAAACCTGTTCCGCAGCAGAACTGTATTCAAGCTCTACTAAATTAAGAGCCTTTTGTAGAGACGTTGTCCATATAGTGCTTTTACTAAACTGTTCTGCGGCATGCCTGCTTAATACTATATTCAGTCTATCTGGCAGAGGTCTATACTTATCGGACAAAGAGTTCCAGGTATTCCTGCCCATAATAACCACATTTTTCTTAGAACTGCTATTCGTGGTGGTGGTTATTTTTTTAAAATATCTCATGTCAGCAGAAAGCTGCCATGGTATCTGACCTTCAAATCCCAGCCCATTATTATTTTCTATCGCTGCTATAATACTAAATACCATATAAGATCACCCTGTACTGAAAGTATGAATTATAATAACATAAAAATATATCCTCTTTAAAAAAGATATTATATTTATTAAAATTATATTCTAAACTATATTATAACTGGTACAAATTGAACTGTC
>JAAEMD010000379.1 GCA_024225875.1 bacterium | reverse complement strand
GGTTACTTTATTTGATGTTATAGCTTTAACAACTCTAATCCTTAATGTTTCTTGTCCGTCTCTTGTCAATTTTCTGGCATCTGTTTTTTGCATAAACTAAGTATACTATTTATCTACTACTTTGTGAACTGAGTAATATTTATCAACACTATTGTGGGCCAGTTTGTACTGATTATGATAATGGGTCTTCCATATTTTTGTTTCCGGTACCGTTTTTAACGGTTTCTGATTTTTTTAGAAAACATTTTTGGAATATAAACCTTTTGTTTCTTTTTAGGTTGGCTGGTAAGCTTCTGAAATCCATTGTCAGCATTTGCTTGGGCGGTCACGGCCGCGGCTAGTATTTTTTCCTTCTTAATATTTTTCTTAACCTTATTTTTTAGACCCAGTCTTCTAACTACATTTTTAAGGCTCTTCCTAAGTACAGGTACTGTTGTGAAAACTTTAGAAACGCCAGCTGTGATAAGGATAGACTTCGCAGTGATAAAACTTGGTAATGTTAATGTTGCGGCAAATCCAAGAGCTGCTGAGCCAGCTGCTACGCCAGCTGCTACGCCAGGTATACAGAATAAAAGATTTTTAGCTGTATTTCCTAATAAAGTAATAGCGTGCTTCTGAATCGCTTTGGTATAACTTTTCTTCATCCCTGGATTAGCACCTGGATTAGCATTAGAAGCCGTATTGAGATTTTTAACGGTATTTACAAACATCGCCGCATCAGTAAAAATTGATGCAAAAGCAAACCCGGCTGTCACAAACGCAGCAGGAGGAAAAGCCATAGATACAACAGATGATACTATTGTACCAGTATTACAGACTACACTTGTTATAGCAAGTGCTTTTTGATATATTGTAGAATTTTGTCCTGAGGTTGCCAGATTTATTTTTATAGGTACCACTGTACCAAATGTCATAATATCCGTGACCAATAGTAGATCTGCGTTATTCTTTAGACTTGCTATATCGCTTATATCGTTTTTTAGGTCTTGTCTTAGTTGCAGTAACTGTTTTATTTGCGGAGCGACGACCTTCTTCTGAGTAGCTACCTTTTTTGTTGGGGTGGTATTTATACTAACATTGTTATTATCGGTTTTTGTAGACGATGGTGAATTATTATCGACCACAACGTTATTTGTATTGTTCTGAGAAATATGTAAGGTATGAAATGAAGACTTATCGAAACCAGAAGGATCACCCCCTGTTGTTTGGTTACTGCTTATATTTCTTTTTTCTTGGTTTGTATTTTTTTTTGGTAATTCACTCTTAGTATGTTTTTTTAACTTATTATTTAAAGGGCGTAATGGAAGAGTAGTCCCTATTTCTGCTGGCATCTTTACCACCTCCTGTTGTTTTATAGTTGAAATTTTTTGTAAACTTCACTATTTTCTATTAGATTAACCTTCCCCTTTTTTTTTGAATCTAAACAATTTCTGTTTTTTTAGTTGCTGTAATAATCAAGAACCCCGCTTCTTTAGGCTGAAAAATATTACCGGACAACAGTGGGGACGTTCATATTCTTTCGTACGAGCAGACGTGTTATAGCTGGCACAAAGGGAACTGTCCGTTTAAATGGGGAATTGCAGTTTCACTATTGTGGGCCAGTACATATTTTTTACATACCACGGCTATCAGCATCCACTATTATAAAACTGTACTCTTTTAAAATAAAATTTTTAAACTCTTCAAGTTTTTGAAGAAATTTTGGTGGTTTATACAAGATTCGATCCATTTCGTTTTCTACACACAATACAGCATATAACATCTTGATTGAATCTGTATTAAAATTAAGTTTATATATAATGTCCCTCAAATAAGACACGGATGGTAAATTATCCACCATAGAATCCCTGAGTTTTTGTTGTTTACATAAAAAACTAATGTTTGTATTATCTACGCTGTTGTTTTGTTTGAGTTTTTTCAATATGTTTATTTGACCAGGAATGTCTTTATAAGGATCTGGTTTTACATATTGAGAATCAAAAGGTTGAAAATTTCTATTATTATAATTTTTTACAGGTCTAAAAGATTGATATAAAAACATTTACGCCTCCATTAATACCGGGTTAGTTTATCAGCAGTATATCTATAGTTACTACTGGCCGGCTGTTATAAAAAAAGTTGATTTATAGCTGTTCCAAAGTAAAATATCCGACACTGACGTTTTCAAATAGCGTAGTTTATGTACGCCTGTAGTATTGCTTTAGCAGAAAAGAGATCTATTACTTTCTTTTCCATCTTACCCCTTCTATTGTATCTTCTATAATTATACTGTGTTCATTGAACAAACGTTCACGTATCAGGTCTGCTTTTTCATAATTCCTTTCTTTTTTTGCTATCATCCTTTCATCAAGTAAGGACTGTATCTCTTCTGTTAAAACAGCATCTGAGTCCTGTTCTATATTAAACAGCCCCAGTATTTTACCCAGTTTCAACAGTAAATCTACTCCATAACCTGTTTTATTAATATATTTATTGAGTTCAAATAAGACACCTGTTGCTTCTGCAGAATTAAAATCATCATCCATTGCCTTAACAAACTTATCATTAAACACCTTTAATTCTTCTGAAGTGTTATCTGAATTCTGTTTAACATTTTTATGCAGCTTTATAGTATTATAAAGCCTCTCCAGAGCTTGTGCTGATTCGTCAATACCCTCAAAAGAGAAGTTAAGTGGAGTTCTATAATGAACCCTCATCAGAAAAAATCTTATTGTTTCACCATTATATTTTTCCAGAACTTTTCTTATAGTAAAAAAGTTCTTTTTAGACTTGGCCATTTTCTCATTTCTAATATTTACAAACCCGTTGTGAATCCAGTAGTTAGCAAATGGTTTACCTGTGTATGACTCTGACTGAGCTATCTCATTTTCATGATGAGGAAATACAAGATCTTCCCCACCTGCATGGATATCGATCGTATCACCAAGCTCTTTATTAACCATCGCAGAACATTCTATATGCCAGCCTGGCCGACCATTTCCCCATGGACTGTCCCAGCCAGGCTCTCCAGCTTTGGCTTTTTTCCATAAAATAAAGTCAAACGGATTTCTTTTTTTATCAGAAACCTCTACCCTGCTGCCAGCAACCAGATCATCCAGCACTTTTTTTGATAATTTTCCATAATCAGAGCTCTTCTCGACGGAGAAGAATACCTCTTCATCAATAATATATGCATAGTTATTTTTGATCAGACTTTTAATTATATCCTGCATTTCATTAATATATTCAGTAGCTTTGGGATAAGAGTCTGCTCTTTTAATATACAGCTTGTCCATATCTTCAAAGTAAGCTGAAATATATTCTCTGGTCAACTCCTGAATAGATACCCCTCTTTCATTTGCTCTTGCAATTATCTTATCATCAATATCAGTAAAATTCTGAGTATACCTGACCTTATATCCCTGGTATTCCAGATACCGTCTAATATAGTCAAAAACTACATAGGCTCTGGCATGTCCAATATGACAATAGTCATAAACTGTAACACCACATACATAAAAAGAAACCTGCCCGTTTATAACAGGGACAAACTCTTCTTTTTTATTTGTTAATGTATTATGTATTCTAATACTCACCTTAAATCCCTTTCTTAAACTAAATCACTGGCTGGAAATTACCTGATTTCAATATGAATGTTCCTGGTCCGGAAACACCATATTATCTACATCTTTTATATATTTATCAATTGCCTCTTTTATTACAGAATTAACATCTGAATACTGTTTAACGAATCTGGGAACAGCGTCATTATTCATTCCTGTTAAATCATGAGTAACTAAAACCTGACCATCACAATCCTTTCCTGCACCTATACCTATAACCGGTATATCCAGTTGTGATGTTATCTTTTTTGCCAGTGCCCTGGGAACCATTTCCAGAACAATTGCAAAGCAACCGATATTTTCAAGCTGCCTGGCAGTATTAAATATTTCCAGGCACTCTTTATCGGTTTTGCCCTGTACACGATAACCACCCAGCTGATATATAGACTGGGGTGTAAATCCCAGGTGCCCCATCACAGGCACTCCAATATCTATCACATCTTTTATATAACCTGTATTTGAACCTGACACTTCCATTTTCACGGCCTGTGCCCCGCCTTCTTTAATAAGCAGGCCAGCATTTTCTTTAGCCTGTTCTGCTGATATTTGATAACTTAAAAAAGGCATGTCAGAAACAACTAACGCTCTTTCACAGGCTTTTGATACTGCTTTTGTATGATAAAGCATTTCTTCAAAAGTAACCGGTATCGTGTTCTGATAACCATTAAACAGATTCCCCAGAGAATCTCCAATTAACACAATATCTATATTTTGTTTATCCAGTAGAACTGCTAATGTGAAATCATAGGCTGTAAGCATTTTTATTTTAATCTTTTCTTTCTTTTTTTGAATAATATTCACAGGATGAATTTTATTTTTCATAACTACCCCTTCTTCTGAATAAGCAGATTAAGTATATTTCTGATACTTACCCTGCTTTTTTTAGGACTTTCCTTATAAAGTTTAAATAATCTTGTCTCTAAAATTTCTTTGGTTAAGTAACGTGTCAACTTACCCTCTTCTGCCAGAGATATAACCCCTGTTTCCTCAGACACTACAATAATAAGGGCATCAGTCAACTCAGACAGACCAAGTGCAGCACGATGTCTGGTCCCAACACGCCTGTCTCTAATTGGAGTACCAGTCAAAGGCAAAAGACAACCAGCAGCATCTATTTTATTTTCTCTGATAATTACTGCTCCATCATGTGTCTGGGTATGCGGCCAGAATAAAGTTGAAAGAAGCTCTGTTGTAACAGAACCATTAATGGAGATTCCGGACTCAGTATACTCCGATAGATTCACTCCTAACTCAATTACTATCAGAGCCCCTATTTTTTCTTTTGCCAGATAATCTACAGCCTTCAAAATATTATTGATCATAGTGGTACTCTGTAACTCGCCCTGAACTAAAAGTGGCGAGAAAAAACTACCGGAAGACCCAAGCCTTTCTAAAAATCTGCGTAGTTCCGGTTGAAAAATTATTATGATAAGTATAATTAGTACAGTAGCAAATTTCTCAAGCATCCAGTGCAGTGTGGTCAAATTCATTATAGAACTGAACACATAGACTCCAAGTATTAAAAACAGGCCTTTCATGAGGTTCTCAACATGAGAATGAGTTATCCAGAGCAGAATTTTATAAATTATAAAGTATACTAATGTTATATCAAGAAAATACACAAGGTACTTAAGTGTTTGTAACAAGTTATCATTAAATAACAATAAAATTTCATTAATAACTTCTACCATAATCGATAAATCTCTTTTCTTTTTAACTGGTGAAACTGTGTACTATCACCGGCCTGTTCATTTATTATCAGCTATTTTCATATTTATGATTTCAGGATCAGGCGTATCTTCATTAAAACCAATTAAACCATATCCTAAAATATGAATATAATCACCCACAACCGCTTTCCTGGCAGCAGGACCATTTAAACCAAATATATTACTACCTGAGCTACCTTTTATTACATAGGTTGTTAAGCGCTCTCCATTATTAACATTCACAATATCCACCTGCTCAAATTCCCTGAGACCTGCTAATTTCATTATTGACTCATCAATTGTAATACTACCATCATAATATAATTCCGTATGCGTAACTTTTGCATAAGATATCTTAGTCTTTAAAACTTTAATCAGCATTTTTACCTCCAGTTCTTTTAAGAAAAATCTTCCAGTTTATCAATAAACAGAATTCCATCCAGGTGATCCATTTCGTGCTGAACAATTCGCGCCATAAAATCTGTCTGCTCCATTTCAACCGGCTCTCCTTTAAAATTCTGTCCCTTAACCCTGATACACTTATCTCTAACAACATATCCCTGCCTGCCAGGAACACTTAAGCAAGCTTCTACATCAATCGTTTTACCTTCTCTATTCAATATCTCCGGGTTAATAAGTGATAGTTCACTGCCTTCATATCGAACGACTATGATCCGCTCTAATATACCAACCTGAACAGCTGCCAGCCCCACACCCTGCTGCTCTATCATTATGTCAAACATATTATTCACACGAGCTTCCAGCTTATCATCAAAAACCGTAACGTTTACTGCTTTCTGCCTTAACAAAGGGTTGGGTATAGTAATTAAATTTAATGAAGACATGCTTATTTACTCCTTATGAATCTTAGTGATCAAGATATTTACTGCAGGCCAGATAATTAATTGTGTAGTCTTTAACTGCATCTTCTATTGAAAGAAACTGTCCGGTATATCCATCAGCTTTTATTTTTTTCATGTCTGCCTGTGTAAAATTCTGATAATGTGCCTGAATAGATTCCGGCATCTCAATATACTCTATATTCTCCTCTTTTCCTATAGCATCAAACACAGCCCGTGCCAAATCATTCCAGCTGCGTGCCTGACCACTGCCAACATTATAAATACCTGTTACCTGTGGATTTTCAAGTAACCAGTAAATAACATCTACACAGTCTTTAATATAAATGAAATCCCGCTTTTGATCCCCGTCTTTCAATCCTTCTTTATAAGACTTAAATAATTTCAATTTACCTGTAAACATTATTTGATCATAAGCCTTATTTACTACACTCATCATTTCACCTTTATGATACTCATTAGGACCATATACATTAAAAAACTTCAGACCTGTTATCTTATCCAGCATATTCGATTTTAAAGCAAAAAGATCAAATAAGTGCTTGGAATAGCCATATCGATTTATTGACCTGAGCCTTTGTAAAGAACTGTGTTCGTCCGCAAAACCCTTTTCACCGTCACCATAAGTAGCTGCACTGCTTGCATAAATAAATCGAATACCTTTATCAATACACCATAGTGCCAGATTCTTTGTATACTGATAGTTATTAGCCATTAAATAACTGGCATCTTTTTCAGAAGTAGAAGAACAGGCACCCATATGTACAACTGCTTCTACCTTTTCATTGAAGCTGTTATTTAATATACGCTCTAAAAAATCATTCTTATGCATATAATCCAGATAATCCAGATTAACTAGATTTTTCCACTTCTCAGAAGTACCTAATTCATCAACAATGACAATATCATTTCTTCCATGCAAATTACATTTCCATGCAAAAGCACTGCCAATAAAACCAGCACCACCGGTTATTACTATCATAAAAAATCCTCCTGTAATTGATTCTGTTACAAAAGTATAAAAGAATATTCTGTTAAATTCTATTTAGCAATTTCTATAATAAAATATATAGTTAATATTACTGTGATAATTATATCTTCCATACAAGCGCTATGGAAGATATAATCTTTATATGGAAATAGCAAAACATAAAACACTTCATTTAATAGGTATAGGCGGAGCTGGAATGAGTGCTGTTGCTAAAATACTTATTGAAAAAGGGTATAAAGTAACAGGCTCCGATATAAAAGAAACCATAACTACAGTACTGCTTAAGGAAATGGGAGCTGCTATTTTTGTTGGTCACAACATAAAAAATCTGCGAAAAGCTGATTATGTGGTTATCTCTACAGCTATACCGGAAGATAATGTCGAATATGCATATGCCAGACAAGAAAAAATCCCGGTTTTTAAGCGTGCGGAAATATTGAATTTCCTTATGGGCCTGTTCACAAATAAAATTGCTGTAGCAGGAACCCATGGTAAAACTACCACCAGCTCATTTATTACCAGAATGCTGAAATGCGCAGAAAAAGAACCAACTTATCTAATAGGCGGCATATTAAATGATTACGGCAGGAACGCTGAATTAGGTACAAGCAGTTACTTTGTAGCTGAAGCAGATGAAAGTGACGGCTCTTTCTTATATCTGGAGCCATCTATTGCATTAGTGAATAACTTAGAACAAGAACATATGGAATACTATAAAACTACCGATAACCTGATAGATCATTTTAAAAAATTTATGAGCGGTGTCCTGGAAAAAAATGGCTGTTTAATCCTTAATAAGGACGATAAACTGCTGTACAAAATCGCTTCGTCATTTAAAAACAAAAAAGACATTTATTATTATTCCATAGATAAAGAATCCGGGATAATGGCCAAAAATATAAAATACTCTCCACAAGGCACCAGTTTCAATCTAATTATAAATGGAGTTGAAAGTGGCAAATATCAAATGCAGGTACATGGAAAACATAATGTATATAACGCACTTGCAACCATATGCTTTGGTATAAAAGAAGAAATCCCTGCTGATAAAATTTTAAAGGGCATATCCAGTTTTTCTGGTACCAGGCGCAGGTTCCAGTTCATTGCTGAGCATAAAGGAATAAAGATATTTGATGATTATGCTCACCATCCAACAGAAATAAAAACAACTCTTGAAGGCATTAAAAAAAGCTTTAACAAAAGGATTGTGTGTATTTTTCAACCACACAGATATACACGAACCAGAGATTCAATGGACCAGTTTATAGATGCTTTTGATTTTGCAGATATAACTGTTATTACTGGAATATACTCAGCAAACGAAGCTAAAATCGATAATGTTTCAGGACAAGTCATTGTTGACAAGATGCTCAAAAAAAATAAAAAAAATGTTCTTTTTATCGAACAAAAAAGTGCTGTTGCCAGAAACATTCTATCCAAACTCCAGGAAGGAGATATTGTTATAACAATGGGTGCCGGCGATATTAGTACTGTCGCCAAAGAAATCTATGCTCAGTGTAAAACCAAAGAAGAAAAAAAAGAGTTTTATATACATTGTGAATCATAAAAAATCTGGAAAACCTAATATATATCTTTAAATATTTCCCGTATGATTTTATCTGAAGACCTGCCGGTTATTCCTGAGTTTTCAGGGTGTTTGACAAAATCTCTTTTTAAATTATCAAGTATAACTTCAGATATATGCTCAGGAGAGTTATCTTCTATAAAGAACAGCAAATCACCTAACAGCCTTTTTTGTTCTAAAAATCGCTGCCTGGTCGATTGAGGCCCATGCCCTTCAAAACAGATAACCGGAACTCCTGAGTAAACAGCCTGTTCATTTGCTGTTCCTGCCTGACCAATAATAATACTGGAAACTTTTAAAACACTGGTAAAGTCTTCTGTAATAAGTATTTTATTTGGTAAAACAGGATTTTCAAGGTATGTTCTACTACCCTCTTTTACAATAAACCAGTTGTGTTTTTCAGCTATACTCTCAATTTTCCGGCTGTTTATTTGTTTTGACTTTCCTAAAATATATTTTACATTCAGACTTTTCATATCTGTCTGCTGCTCAAAATAAGAGATCAGAGATACTATGTAATCAATATTATTATAAGCCTCCTCTCTTGAACCTGGTAAGATACCTATTACTGTATCTTTAATAAAGTCATCCAGCTTATCATTAGCTGTAAACAAGGCATCCATCACAGGATTACCCAGGTATATAGAACTTATCCCTGCCTTAACCAGAGTATCTGAAGTGCCCTGGTCCCTGGGAAAAGTCTTTTTTGCCAGTCTTTTTATGATCTTTTTTTCCAGCCAGCCATGCTTCATAAAAGAATCGCTTTTAGCTGTTGGTAAAAAATATTTTACTGACCGGTTAAAAAAAGATCCTGCTGCCAGGCAGTACACATCTCCTACACATATAGTCACTGAATATTCTTTATTTGAGTTTTTTACAAAGGTAATATGTCTGAGTATCTGCTTTAAGAGACCTCCTCTTAAATCTTTCATAAAGTCAAAAACATTTCTCACAAAACCACCGCTTGGTAATTTTATATTTTTTACCACAGGTATTATTCCCAGGTTCCTGTATTCCTGACCATCTCCCACCAGCGGCATTGCATCTATTGCTGTTTTTTCATAACAGTCTTTTATTGCCCTTATTAAATTACAGGCAATTTGATCTTCACCATATCCATTAGAAACTATTAGCAGGTTCATTTTCTCTCCAGTATTTACTGTTATAATGTAATATACTAACATCCTGTTTCTACTTATTTAAACTCAAAAATTGATTGCTGCAAATATATGGCATATCTCTGATAATAAATTAGTGATTAAGTTAATTAAAATTTAGTTATGAATATGTGGCTTGAAAGATTTACTGTGTTTTTCATTATGGTATACAGCGGTATAATATACCTAGAATTTGTTTTATATTATAGGGAGCTTAAAGTTTGTATATAAAAAATAATTACATGGAGCAAAAATTATAGTGTCTTATTTAGCAAAACTAAGTGAAGAATTAGTTATTCCTAAAACTTTTAATTTTTCTGCACTAGATCTTTTTGCTGGTTGCGGAGGTTTATCACTTGGTTTTGAATCATCTGGAATTCTTACTACAGGATATGAAATGGAATCTGATTATGTAGCTACTTATAGTAAGAATTTAGCTGGCGATTGTTTTTGTACAAAACTTGATACTACTCAGGAGTACCCAGCTACGGATATTGTTATAGGAGGCCCTCCTTGTCAGCCTTTTAGTGTAGGAGGTAATCAATTAGGTCTTGAAGACTCTCGTGATGGATTTCCAGTATTCATAGATGCTATTGAAAAAACAAATCCAGATATTTGGCTTTTTGAGAATGTTCGAGGTCTTTTATATAAAAATAAATATTATTTTGAAGAGATAGTAGCAAAGCTCAAGAAGCTTAATTACATCGTTGAGTATAAGCTTCTGAATGCAGTGAACTTTGGTGTGCCTCAAAATCGAGAACGTTTAATTACTATTGGGCATCGTGGTAATTTTCAATTTCCTGAAGAAACTACTTATAAAGTCACTGCGGGTGAAGCTCTTGGTGAAATGGCTTTTTCTGTTTCTGAGGACTCGAAATTTCTTACTCCAAGTATGGATAAGTATATCGCAAAATATGAAAAAGCTTCTAAATGTATTAATCCTAGAGATTTGCATCTTAATCGTCCGGCTCGTACTTTAACTTGTCGTAATTTGGCTGGTGCAACTGGCGATATGCAGAGAGTGCGGTTACCTGATGGTAGACGTCGGAGAATTAGTATTCGTGAAGCGGCGCGTCTTCAAAGTTTTCCTGATTGGTATGATTTTCAAGGGAGTGAATTAAGTCAGTACAATCAGATAGGCAATGCTGTTCCGCCTATTTTTGCTAGAGCTTTAGCTCAAAGTATTGTTTCTTACCTAACTTCTCAAGAACGTTATAGTAACTCCGAAGTATATTATCGTAATTTACCAGCACAACCGAAATTATTCGCATATAGTTAATAAAAGGAACTTTTTTATATGATAAACTTTATACCAAATTGCAAAAAACCAACTTCTACTCAGAGAGTTATCAATGAAGCTTTACATATACTTAATAAACTAGGTATTCCTTTTAATGGAATAACTGAGCGAAGACTTGAACGAATGGGAATGGCTTTTCTTGCTGTTGTTGATGTTAAGCATAGTAAAGAGTGGCCCAAAGCTAAAAACAGTGAAGATGGTTGGGCACCGCAAACCAGGCAAATTATAGAATATATTAATACATATTTTAAAGAATCGATATCTAGTGGTTCCTACGATGATATTCGACGAAAAGATCTTAAGCTTGCAACAGTAGCAGGAATAATTGAACGAAGCGCTAATAATCCAAATGCAGCTACAAACAATCCTACTCGTGGATATGCACTCAATCCACAATATACATATGCTGTAAGATCATATGGTTCTATAGATTGGAAAAATATTAACCAAGAATTGATTACGAAAAAGGGTAGTTTAAGTGAAATCCTTTCAGGCGTTAGAGATATTAAAACTACATCCGTTAAGCTTCCTAATGGACAAAAATTGCTCTTTACACCTGGAGCGCATAATGATCTTCAAAAAGCTATTATAGAAGAATTTTTACCGCGATATGGTTATGGAGCTGACATATTATATGTCGGTGATACAGCAAAAAAGTTTCTAGTATTAGAAAAAGAAAAATTGGAAAGAATAGCTTTTTTTAAACTTACACATGACGAGCTTCCTGATATTGTAGCTTATAGTTCAAAGAAAAAGTGGTTATTTCTTATTGAAGCAGTTCATAGCTCTGGGCCAATTAGCTCTATTAGGATGGAAGAGCTAAAACGCCTTACAAAGAAATGTACTGCCGATATCGTTTATGTTACTGCTTTTCTTGATAGAACTACATTTAGAAAATTTGCTCCTGATATAGCGTGGGAATCAGAAGTTTGGATTGCAGATACTCCTGATCATATGATTCACTTTAACGGAGATAAATTTCTTGGTCCTTATAAATAATTAATACGATTAGTATTATCTTTGGGGGAAAGCAGAGAAACAATAAATTTGAGCATATTACAAGAATAATGCTAATTATTATTCAGGTTTGATTTACATAATATCTTTTTTTGTTCTTCTTAACTGTTCAATTAAAGATTTAGAAAACACAAAAGAAAATTTCAATGTTAAATTTCGTTAAATTATAGCTAATTCATAATAAAATGTCGCTCATATAATTGATCTATAGTAAGATTTTCTTTTTTACGAATAGATTTTATTTGAGCCCATTTTTTTTCAATAGGATTAAGATCTGGGGAATAAGTTGGTAGAAACAGTAGAGTATGGTTTTCTGAAGAGATTGCATTTTGAATATCCAGACGTTTG
>JAAEMD010000378.1 GCA_024225875.1 bacterium | reverse complement strand
TCTAGTTCCGGCTGCTCACCTTCCAGTGGTGTAATCTCCCATTTGGCGTTACGGGAATCGGGCTTCGAAATGTCTTCGGCCGTGTAGACGAGGCCGTCTAGAAGGAAACGTCCCCGTTGACAGTGCTTTAAAACATTCTTGTGACTGATATTGTGTTTTTTACAAATTTCTTGGACTTTCATGGTTTTGTTCCTATAAATTAATTGACAGCTTTTGAGCAGTAAATTTTACAATAGTATCTTTAAAAATAGAAGGAGCGTTAACTCAAAGTTGACTTTCAGTCATGCTAGTATTACAATTATTTTAATAAGGAGAGTTAAAAGGAACAATTATCAAATGAAAAAAATAGCTTTTATATTTACTTTGACAGCACTTACACAGATATTTTTATTTGGTGACTATAAATACATTAACAAGGACGGATATCAAAATTTAGAGTGGGGAAACACTTTGAGATTTGCTAAAAAAAAACTCCCCAACATCCGTATTATAAAGCGAAATAAGGCTGGAATAAGCATTTGCTTATGCAACAATTATTTTAAAGACGGTGGTGATTTATTTCTATTTTTTTATAGAGATAAACTATATCAACTCAAGTTTTACTTAATTGGTAAAGCTTTTGCAATTACCAGAAGTGATTTAAAAGTAATTTATCCGGATGCAAATTTTAAAGATTTACAAAAAAATTCTGTTTTATTAGATGGCGCTTTTGTGATGTGCTTAGGAAATACAACCGCTCTTCTATCAGGAAATGAATACCTTTCGATTTTAAATATTTTTGATAATAAATTTCATATGTATTATAAAAAAAGAAAAATCAATCAGAAGTTTAGGCAAGAGAAAGAATCATCAACTAAAAGTAATTCTCTAATTAAAAATATGAAATACAAAATAATAAGTGAGTCACCGGATATCATTTTTAACAATGATAGGTTAAGAATTGAATTATCCGAAAGAGTTGACAAGCAATCTTTAAAGAAAATTGCAATGAAGCTTAGAAGCACTAGAAAGCAATATGATAGGCTTTGGATTTGGTATTTTATCAAAGGTCTAGATCCAAATCAATGGGCGTGGGCTATTTCTCATTTTAAACCTGAAGGTTTACTTTTAGAAATCAATGGAGCCCCTCTTTCAAAGATAAATGAATTAAAAAAGACAACTGTAAAACAAAATTATGATCAAATACTAGGCAGATGGTTGGATGAGACACCAATCGCTGAATCTCTGCACATTATATATGTTGCTCACGGTAAGATATATGTTCAAGCAAATTTTATTGATGGAAGTTCTTGTGTTAATGAACTGATAAAAACAGAAGAAAATGGAAAGACAAGGTATGACAACGTCGGAATTTTTCACGGTGAGTATTTTATTATAGAAAAGAACGGAAACCTTGGTTTGTATGATAAAGATGGGAAATTTAGAGAGGATAAAAAATTATAATGGACACTACAAAGGCCTTTTGTGAAATGTTGACAATGCGTTCAAAAGAAAATTCTGAAGCGATGAACCACACTTCAGACCTCCCTAGTATAATGGCTTCAATTTTAAGACAAGAACTTGATTCCATGATCAGAGTCATTTATTTGTTAAATATAAAAGACTTGATAGAACGTGAACGATTAATGTCAGAAT
>JAAEMD010000377.1 GCA_024225875.1 bacterium | reverse complement strand
TAATTTGATCGCTGCTCTTTCTGCTTATCAACTTAAACCTAAAAAGCCCGCTATTAAACTGGATTCAGATCAACTTGCTTTAGCTTTTTAAGGTGGGGCTTATCCAAAACTGAGGTTACTTAGGATAGATAAGCTCTAAAATAAACATACAATACGCACATAAAGTTACGATTTATCAATAGATATGGGCTTAAAACCAAAAATGGTTGGTAATTGGGCAATAACTTCGAACTTCGAACTTAATAACTTAGAACTTAATAAAGTAGATAATTATTATTTTTTTGCCCTGTTTCAGCCTCATTGCCCATCAACACTATTGTGGGCCAGTTTGAATTACTTATACATATATACAGTAAAATCATTTGGAAGATAGCTATGCCTGATCTCAATATAACGTGTAATTTTGAAACACATCCCTGCTATCTGTTCAGGATTATAGTAGAAAAAATCATTTTGAAACTTCATTCTTTCAGGTGCATATTCTGACAGCAGGTTAAAAGATACGCCCTTATTTGCCAGCTGAAACATTTTGGTCACTGCTGTTTTCAGGTAATACTTCTGATTAGTCATTTTATTATTAAATGTTCCGGAAGCTATTATATAGTCATGCTGCTCATTAAAGTCCGGTGACATAAAGTCCGTCTGCCTGAAATCAGATTCAGGATATTCCCTGTGAGAATGAATTATCATTTGTTTACTTATATCGATCCCTTTATATTTTGGTTTAAATTTATTCTGTAGACAATAGCCATAGTAATCACCTTGTCCACACCCTATATCAAGTACAGTTTTATCATTAATATTACCGATTAAAGACAGTATCATAAATCGAAGATCCTGAGTCTTTTTACTGAACCACCCTATTGCTTCTGTTGATTTACCGTATTTCTTACAATGCTGATCATAATATTTTGCAAGCAATGTGTTTTCTTTATAAAAACTATGTTTCATCTCTACCCAGTGCCTTTTATATCAGAAAGTAGAGCAAACAATATCAAATTTTCCCTGATGTAATATATCAAAATGGTTGATCACTTAATTAATTCTTCTGCAATCTGAACAGCATTTAAAGCAGCCCCTTTTCTTAAATTGTCAGCTACACACCAGAGCTCTATACCATTTTTCATAGAGATGTCTTCTCTTATACGGCCTGCATAAACAGGATCCTTTCCAGACGCTTCCTGTGGTGTCGGGTAGATATTTGATGCAGGATCATCCTGCACCTCAATTCCAGGGGCCTGTTTTAAAAGTTCTCTGACTTTTTTTGCAGATATTTTCTTTTTAGTCTGAATATTAACTGATTCACTATGCCCAATAAATACGGGGACCCGTACTGTTGTAGCCGTAACTGCTATCTCAGAGTCAAGAATCTTCTGTGTTTCTTCAATCATTTTCATTTCTTCTTTTGTATAGCCATTATCCAGAAACACATCTATATGCGGTATCACATTAAATGCGATTGTATAGGGAAATTTGTTTTTTTCAGGCTGCCCCTGCCCATTCAACATTGAGCGTGTCTGGTTTTCCAGTTCTGAGATAGCTTCCTTACCTGCACCAGAGACTGACTGGTATGTTGACACTACAACTCTTTCAATAGTTGCATAGTCATGTATTGGCTTGAGAGCAACAACCAGTTGCGCTGTCGAACAGTTGGGGTTAGCAATAATACCCTGATGCTCCTTGAGCGCATCTGCATTAACCTCAGGCACAACCAGCGGCACATTATTATCCATCCTGAAATGAGAAGTGTTATCAATTACAACAGCACCACGTTGAACAGCTTCAGGTGCAAATTTTTCCGATATGGACCCTCCTGCAGAAAAAAGTGCAATATCAATATTTTCAAATGATTCCGGTTTCAGTTCCTGAACATCTACATTCTCACCTTTATATTTCACAGTCATCCCAAGTGATCGTTCAGAAGCCAGCGGCACAAGCTTTTTTACAGGAAACTTTCTTTGCTCAAGCACATTAATCATTTCCTGACCTACAACACCAGTTGCCCCCACAACAGCAACAATATATTTTTTCATATAATAAACACTCCTTAAGTCAATTTATCATTACCTTTAAATAGTTCCTAAAGGCTCTGCCGTATAATTAAAATAAAATATTATCCAACCCATAAACCAGCCCTTTAAAATCCTGTACTTTTTTAATTGCCATAATAACACCTGGCATAAATGATTCTCTGGATATAGTATCGTGCCTTATCTTTAATGTTTGTCCCAGTCCACCAAATATTATTTCCTGGCTGGCAACAAAACCCTGAAGCCGTACTGAGTGGACTGGTATCTGGTGCTGCTTCCCGCCACGCGCACCCTTAACAAGTTCTTTTTCATTCATTTCAACATTATTTATATCCTTGTTTGCTTCATATATAAGCTGAGCACTTTTAATTGCAGTTCCTGACGGAGCATCTACTTTATTTTCATGATGGTACTCAATAATCTCACAGGTATCCAGGTGCTTTGCTGCTTCCTGTGCATATTTCATCATTAGTATCGCACCAATCGCAAAATTAGGACATACAAGAACTCCTGTATTTTTTTTCCTGGCCAGCATATCAAGCTCTGCCATATCCGGATCACTAAGGCCTGTTGTTCCAATTACAGGACAGCTGCTGGCATTTATTATTGTGATAGCATTATCTTTAACATTGTTTGGATGTGTGAAATCTACAACAACATCAGGATTAGTTTCTATAATAGTCAGTGCAAGGTTGTCATCAACGTCAGTTTCTCCAACAAGCTCCAGACCGTCTACTTCCCAAACAGCCTTAACCGTAGCCTGCCCCATTTTTCCACGTGCGCCGTTCACAAGAACTTTTATCATTTTGTCTACCTCTCCTTTTTATACAAAACACTAATATTAGTTGTGTCAGTTTAAATCTATTATATATATTTTACATATAAAGTTATCGAAAAAATAGATGTTAATTTTAAAATCAGTAAAAATTGATTTTATATATTTTGAAACATAATAAATTAATCTTTTATATAGCGGCTACAGGTAAGCAGAGATCTTATCTTCAAGAAGATATCTGGTTTGTTGAAATACTTTATCAGGACACATATCAAGGACAGGAATAACTTTAATTCTTGCAGGATCTTTTCCTGCCTGTTTAAGGTAAGCATCCCGAACCTTATTATGGAATCCCAGATCTTCTGTTTCGAATCTGTCTTTTTCAGATCTTTTTTGTGCTCTATCAAGACCTGTTTCAGGCATTATGTCGTATAATATTGTAATATCCGGCATAAGATTGACAAGTTTATTTAAGGAGGACAACAGCTCTTCAGGTACCTGGCGGGCGCCCATCTGATATGCAAAAGAAGAGTCTATATACCTGTCACAAAGAACTATTTTACCTTGTTCTAAGGCAGGAATAACCTGACCAGCAACATTTTCAAGCCGATCAACATAAAATAAAAGCAATTCTGAATAATGATGAAAGAATTCTGTTTCTCTATCTAGTAAAAGCTCTCTTATTTTTAAGCCCAGCACTGTACCCCCGGGCTCTTTTGTTGTGATAAAAGGAATATTTTTATCTTTAAGATAGCTGCCAAGCATTTCAATCTGGGTACTTTTCCCGGAACCTTCTATGCCTTCGAATGTGATAAATGTGCCGTTTTTAATCATCATCTATAAAATAAGTATGGCTCCGGCAACTACTGTTGTCCAGAGATCTTTTTTACCTATCGCTGACTGTGTTATATGTTGAGTTTTTACTATCTGGTTTTCCATTTTCCAGATTTCTTTTCGTTTATCCCAGTGCAGACTTGAATCTATGGATATTCCTAATGTTGTTGCCAGCATTTCAGCTGCCATATCTTCTGCATAGTCACCAGCTTCCTGATCAGTTTCTCCAAATGAATGGTGCTCTGACAGGTAGCCATGTTTCTCTTTATTTTGAGGGAGCGCTATTCCAGCAGATGCGGTAACAAGCCTGTTCTTTTCATTAACAGCATTTTCAGAAAGAACACAAAATACTATCTGCCCAACATTAAGTTTTTCCAGCCCCCTTTTTTTTGATATTACTTTGCAGTCCGGGGGACATATACTTGATACTTTAACTAAATTAAAGCCGGCAATCCCTGCTTTTCTTAGTGCCATCTCAAATGAAACTAACTTTTCTTTATGTGTTCCTACCCCTTTTGTTAAAAATAGCTCTTTAGGTACAAAGTTCATTGCAAAACTCCTTCTATATTCATCTTTAAGCAGAATTCAGTGTTCTTTTTTTATAACATATTTAATTATAAATCGAGCTGTTTTTTTTTACACTGTTTTTTTTTCTGACCTGATAAACAAAAACTATAATATATACTCTTTGGTAAATCAAAAATATTAGCTATAATATCGACCATGATAAAAAATTCGGAACATTCATTTCATATACCTGTTATGGGAACTTCGTTTACTATGGATTCACCAATAAAGGTAGCCAGATACGGTATTTCTTCTGTGCTAAGTATTGGTGATGATGATCTTTGTGAAAGGCTGAGAAAATATTATAGCAAAATATATAATGAACCTTTTGTTCCAATAGAAACAAAGGAAAAAGATTTTCGTGCAAAACGAATTACTGCATACCTTAACCTGATTAATGATGTTGTATTAGACCAGATAAAAAAAATAAAAAAAGACAAGTTCGAACCAGGAAAGGAAATAACAAGATATTTTGAACTTCTTTCAGAAGACTCGAAATTAAAAAAACTATACAACAAAATGCTTAAAACAAAAGATAATACTGAAAAAAAAGAGCTGGAAGAAGAGTTAAGATCAAATATAGTTCCTGGATCGATTGATGTAAATATTATGACAAAAGTAGATCGTGATATTTATGACAACGATGGTAACAGGCAGCCTGAAGGCACATCAGATGCCCTGTCAGCTTTAAGGGGATTCGCACAGAGTAAGCTTACATCATCAATTGTGCTGTCTGCAGGTTTCAATAGAAGGCTGTATGCTTATGCGTCCATGTTTGATGATTTCTATCCAGACGAAAAAGGAGAAACAAAGAAAAAGATAGTTCTTAAGGTGTCTGATTTTAGATCCACAAAAATACAGGGTAAGTTTCTTGCAAAAAAAGGGTTATGGGTATCTGAGTACAGAATAGAATCAGGTCTGAACTGCGGTGGACATGCTTTTGCAACAGAAGGCAATCTAATAGGACCTATTATGGAAGAGTTCAAGAATAAAAAAGAAACTTTTCTTGCAGGCCTGTATGAAATATGTAATAAGGCTATCCAGCAGATGGAAAGAATCGTATTTAAAAAGCAGCCGGACGCTATTATAACTGTTCAGGGTGGCATAGGGACATCTAAAGAAGATACCTTTTTGAAAAGAGAATTCAGCGTTACCAGCACCGGGTGGGCAACACCGTTTTTATTAGTGCCGGAAGCTGTAACTGTTGATGACTATACACAGGATTTACTGGTAAGCGCAACAAAAGAGGACCTTTACTTAAGCAGGGTTTCTCCTCTGAATATTTTATTTAATACAGTCAGAGGCACAAAGAGCGAAGCACTAAAAAGAGACAGGATAGCTAAAGGATCCCCGGGAAGCCCCTGTCCCAAGGGTCATTTAGCGATATACAATACGGAATTTACAGACCTGCCAGTATGCACGGCTTCTCGCCGGTATCAAAAAAAGAAAATAGAACAAATAGAGTCACTGGAGCATTCAAAAGAGGAAAAGAAGAGACTGTATGATGATACGGTAGAAAAGGTCTGTTTATGTGAAGATCTGTCAGCTGGCACTTATATTAAGTATAATATTAATTCAGGAAGGCCTCTTAACCCTGCTATTTGCCCTGGACCTAACCTGGCCTTTTTCAACAGAATCTATAGCCTGGCAGAAATGGTAAGCCACATATATGGGAAAATAGATCTTCTACAGGATGTTAAAAGACCACACATGTTTATACAAGAGCTGAAAATGTATATCGATCATTTTTCACAGGAAATAAAAGAAACGTTCCCAAAACTAACACCTAAACATATACAGCGCCTTAATTCTTTTAAGACTAATTTACTGGATGGAATAGAATACTATAAACAGCTTGTTCCAAAAATGATAGAAGAAACAAAAAAATGCCAGCAGTATTTTTTAGATGACTTGAACACTCTGGGCTCAGAACTGGAAAAACTCATCCTGGAAAATAAAGCAGTATTTGCTGTTTGAGTTCTTAAGAAAATTTTTCCGGGCTATTTGGAAAGCCGTAAAAGGCTATGCTCCTCTACTGATTAAGCTTCATAGAACAGAAAGCAGGTCCGCACATAGAACAGTAAGAAGGGTCATCTGTTTCAGGTAGAGTTTCCTCTCTTGCTGCCCTGGCCTTTTCCGGGTTTAAACTCAAACTGAACTGATCCTGCCAGCGAAACCCAAACCTTGCTTTTGCCATAGCGTCATCCCATTCTTGAGCTCCGTGATGGCCTTTAGCAATATCGGCCGCATGCGCTGCAATTTTATGGGCTATAATCCCTTCCTTTACATCTTCCTTATCAGGCAAACCCAGATGCTCTTTTGGAGTAACATAACACAGCATAGCAGTCCCCAGCCAGCCAATCATAGCAGCACCGATAGCAGAAACAATATGATCATATCCAGGAGCAATATCTGTAACAAGTGGCCCTAATGTATAAAAAGGAGCTTTATGACAAGTATCCAGTTGCACAGCCATATTTTCCTTAATCTTGTTTAGAGGAACATGGCCTGGTCCTTCTATCATAGTTTGAATATCATGTTCCCAGGCTGTCTTAGTAAGCTCACCTAATGTCTCCAGCTCGGCAAACTGGGCTGTATCATTCGCATCAGCAATGCAGCCAGGCCTTAAACCGTCACCCAGGCTGAAACTGACATCATATTGTTTCATAATGTCACAAATCTCTTCAAAGTTATTATAAAGAAAGCTTTCCTGGTTGTGTATATTCATCCATTTTGCCATTATTGCTCCACCACGAGACACTATTCCTGTTACACGTTTTTTAGCTGCAGGAATATATTTTTGCAGAACACCGGCATGGATAGTAAAATAATCGACACCCTGAATCGCCTGTTCAATCAAAGTATCTTTATATATTTCCCAGGTAAGCTCTTCTATCTTACCATCAACCTTTTCAAGGGCCTGATAGAGAGGAACCGTCCCAATTGGAACTGGAGAGTTTCTGATAATCCACTCTCTGGTCTCATGAATATGTTGTCCGGTAGAAAGGTCCATTACTGTATCAGCACCCCACCTTATAGACCAGACCATCTTATCAACCTCCTCAGCTATACTGGAAGAAATTGCAGAATTTCCGATATTAGAGTTTATTTTAACCAGAAAGTTTCTGCCAATAATCATAGGCTCCAGCTCAAGGTGGTTTATATTGGCGGGAATTATAGCCTGACCAGAGGCTACTTCCTGTAGTACAAATTCAGGACTGCAGTTTTCTCTCACAGCTACAAACTCCATTTCCGGAGTAATAATACCTTTTTTAGCATAATGCATTTGTGTTATGTTCGTATTCTTTTTTGCTTTGCGTGGTTTTGAAGAACAGCAAAACATAAGTCCTTTGTGCAGGCTGTTTTTTTTGAACGTTTTTTGCCCGTCAGTTGTTTCAACAGTATCATTCCTCTGATACACCCACTCTTTCCGTATTTCAGACAGCCCTTTTTCGATATTAATATCGTATTCAGGGTCAGTATATAGTCCTGACGTATCATAAAGCTTAATAAGAGAGGGGTCTTCAGTACTACTGTGTTTACACTGGGAACTAACCACCTCTCTGAATGGAACCTTAAGGTTATTGTTCCCAAGGTATACTTTTCTTGAGCCTGGTAAAGGACCACAGCTTATATCTATCTTTGATGGGTGTATTGTCATTTTATTTTTTTCACCATTTATTTTTTCTACAGTCATCAACGTTTATTTATATTTAAGGGAGGCATCACCTGCCTGTAACAGCAATAAGAGCTGCCAAATGACCATAGATAGTTATTGTATTATAATTCAAAACTATTGTAACTAATTAATCTTCATAATAACCAGATAATATGATTTAAAAAAAAACACCGCCTGATTATAGTTTGAAAACTTTAAGTGTCGGACATTTTACTTTGGGACAGCTATAGCTGTCCATTACAGGCACTGTTTTATGCAGATAGTTATAGTTCTAAACTCTGCTTTGTTATTCTTTGAATTTATTCAGCATTTTTTTCTTTAATATGCAGTGTCCTGACAGGAAAAGGGATTTCAATTCCTTCTTCCTGATATTTTTCATGCAAATGCATAATAAATTCGTGTTTTACTAAAAACTGATCTACAAATTCTCTAACTCTAAAAATAACAGTAAAGTTTATACTAAAATCATCAAAGGTATGAAACCGGATAAAGGGCTCAAATTCAGATATGCCGCCTTTTATTGATTTTAATACCTCTTTTGCTGCTTCAACAGTCACTTTTTCCACATGCCTTAAACTGGAACCATAACTTACACCTGCGGCAACTAAAACAGACATAGTCTGTTCTGGCAGGTCATAGTTACGCAAAGTAGCTTTTGCTATTTTACTATTTGGTACAATAATTATATTATTGGAAAGTTCCCTGATACTTACATTACGCCAGCTGATATCAACAACATAACCATCTTCTCCTGTATCCAGTCTAATAAAATCACCAGTGTTAATTTGCCTGGATGCTATAATATGAAGTCCAGAAAATAGATTGGATAGAGTATCCTGTAAAGCTAATGCTACAGCAAACCCACCAATTCCCAGTGTCGTTAGTACAGGTGTTATTGAAACCCCAAGAGTCTGCATAATAACTAAAAAACCAATAATAAATATACTTATAGAAATTACCATACTCAGTATGGAAGCTGACCTGTATTCAGCTTTTGTTTTTCTGGAATATTGATTAATTAAACCTGTCGAAAGCTTTGAAATAAAATAAGTTACCGAAAATATCCAGATAACCAGCAGTATTTTCCGAAAAAGACTCAAGTGTTCTGCATTGAGTGGGAAAAAGAAACTTGCAACGTACCCACCCCCCAGCAGGAACCACTGTATAGCTGTTCCTCGTAAACTATCTATAATTACCTCATCACTTTTAAGTTTGCTTTTACTGGCGAATTGAAAAACTCGCTTCAAAACAAGCTTTTCAAAGTAAAAACCGGAAATTAAAGCTGTTAATATTAAGAGCAGTCCTGAAAGCAGCTTTAGATAAAAGGGGTTAGTACTAAAACATTCTGCATAAGAGTACACTATATTTTTTATATTCATAATTTAAAATCATTATAATTCAATCTCATTTGATTCAAGGAGTTGTTTATTTTTTTAAAAAGTCTATATTTATGCCATCTTTTTTCAAAAATAGTTTCAACTATATCATTAACTGAGTAGCGCCATTGATTCTTGTAAATAGTCTTGCTAATTAATTTATTAAAATCCAAATTATTATCTTTATTTTTATTCATTGTATCATCAATACACTAAATTGTCCTTTTGCCACGACTTGCTTATCAACATATGCTTCTCCTGCAAAAGTTACTAAACCTTTAAATGTCTTTACATGTCTAACTTTGAGCATTAAAAGCTTGCT
>JAAEMD010000376.1 GCA_024225875.1 bacterium | reverse complement strand
TTTACTATAGCTGCTTTTGTTTTATTTTTTATATTTTTTTTAAAAATAAGGATAGTTATTAAAAATAAAAAGATACTTGTGCCACTATGTCCCCGGATATAATTTGTGACAGATATCATAATACCGCTTAAGAAGAAGCCTGAATAACAGGGCCATTTAAACGTATTTTTTTTTCAAAAAAGTAAATAAAGGCAGGTGCTAATGAACAAATAATAAATGGAAATGCAATATAAACATCTCCCAAAAAACAGGCAATATACGTAAGAGCACCTATCCCAATAGTGCAGATTAAACGAGCAAGCCAGGATTTGAATTGCAGGAAAAGAAAGAGTAAAGCAAGAGATGCTCCTGATATAAGGGCTGTGGCGTAAAATAATATGCTGGCTTTATCGATGGAAATATTTAAGAGATCAGCTATTTTGGGAATAAGATAAAAAGTTCCCGGATCATCTCCTGTATAAAGAGGCATTAGTTTTTCATTTTTGTAAGCTAGTAAATGCACGCCTGTTTTTTTATAGGCGACTAATACTTCCTGGTAAAACTTGTTGCGAAATGATGTTAGCACTGATTAGTTCCTTTATGAATTATGAAAGAATTCAGTCATTTAAACGGACAGTTCAATTTGTACCACTTATATCCTGATAAAAGTATATATTATTTTTTTAAAAAAAAGGAGTGTTTTATATGATTTTAACGCAATTTTGAATCAAATATTACAGTTTTTAATGTAATATAGCAGAATCAAAATGAAATGTCCGTTTAAATGGCTGAGCGCATGTGTACAGGCGTACATAAACGAAGCCATTTGAAAACTTATGTGTCGGACATTTCATTTTGGAACAGCTATAACACCTCTTTTGGCTTAGTAAAGTCTCCAACCTGATAATTTTCACCTTTAGCAGGATACATATCTAATTCTTATTAATCTTATATTCAAATTTCATTTTTTCAGGATCAATTAATATGATGTTTTGTTTTGGAGGATGCTGCTCTACAGAGAAAGTAAAAAGTTTTTTGCGTTCTTTGTTTTTATAGATTTTTTTTATATAGATTCTACAGTTATTGTTTCCTCCTGGATTACTCAAAATAGTTTTGTGCCTGTCTTTCATAGGATCTCCCTTTGGTAAGTTACCTGCTTTTAAGATAAGATGAAATAGTTCTAGCAATATCATCTTCAAACGGTTTTGCAATAAAGCCGGCAGCTCCATTTTCCAAAGCTTTTTTTTCTATATCTTCATCAATAAAACCGGACATCATAATGATGGGTGGGGCAGCAGAAAGCTTTCTTATTTTCTGTAAAACTATAATCCCGTCACTAGTGTCCGGTAAAAATTCAGAGCAAAGAAAGTTGCGTATGGCCTCTGATATTAGGTGATTCGTAAGAAGATAACCCAAGAAGATCAATTAAATGCTTTCTGAAAAACAGAGTTTCATTAATGATACGAGCTAGTTT
>JAAEMD010000375.1 GCA_024225875.1 bacterium | reverse complement strand
TTTTTGTTTCATAAGATCCCTTTCGTTTAAATCGTTTAACCACTCAGAATAAGGTTTTCCCACATAAATATTTTTTAACGTCGTCAGCAATATATCCGCAATACCTGGATTGTGTGCATCGTCAAGAAGGTCAACGTCGAGAATCGTGCTATCTAAAATCTCTTCAGACCCCAAAGTCGGTGCGGTTTATTACCAAACAGTTAGATATTTTTAAAATCATCTATACAAAAGGGAGATAATGCAAATATCTTTCCTACTTTAATATAAACTTGACCATTATGTAATATGGCTTCATGACCTGTGATTTGTGCTATGTTTTCTAGTTTGTCAATTGATCCATACCATTTGTTCTCTATTATTAATATTTTTCTAATACCATCGGTATACATGATTTCTCCCTTTTTGTATTTCAAAAATGATCTAACAAACGAATAAAACCGACCAGAAAGACACTGGCGGTTTATCACCAAACAGTTATGCCTCTTGTCCCTTTTTGTAACCATCATTATAGGCATCAAATATAACAGCCATTATTACCATTTTTAAATGATCATCATAGTTCCCATTAAATGTATCATCCCATATTTTTTTAATCTCCATCGCTTTTTCTGCACGTCCACCAAGTTCAGAGAGAGGCATAACACTTGCTGTATATCTCAACACTTTTCCTCCGA
>JAAEMD010000374.1 GCA_024225875.1 bacterium | reverse complement strand
TTTTTGTTTTTTAAAATCAATATCGTCCAGTTCTAATCTGCTAATCTCTATCGGCCTGAGACCCAGATAAAATCCAAGATAAACCTCGGCCGTTGTTCTAAGCAATACTGGTGTTTGTCCGGTCAAACTTGAAAACAGAGTCTGTATTTCATGTGGTCTTAAAAATTTAGGGGGTTTTCTTTGGCTAAAGACAGGTGCTCCAACTATCATCGACGCCAGATTTTTTTTTATTACCTTGTTCTGGTATAGCCAGGCTAAAAAAATACGTAATGTTGAACGTTGCATGCCACCAACTATTTTTGTATATCGCCGGTTATGCTCTGCAAAAAAGGCATCTATCTGTTCAATTTTAACAGATTTCAACTGAATATTGTTCGTCTTCAGAAAATCACAAAAAGCGCTTAAAGTTTTTCGTGTTCTAACCATCTGGGAGTGATTGATCTTTTTTATATGGGTGCGGTAATCGAGATATTCTTCAAATAATTCAGGTAATACCTGAACCGGTTTCTCGGTGGTCTTTTCAAGATTCATCAGAAAGCCTTTGTCATATGTTTTAGAAGTCCTTTAAGTTCAGTCTGACGATACGATTGTTTTTGGACTTTTGAATAAAGGTTTTGCAGGAATCTGACTGCATCAACAAAAGTAAAATGCTGACAAATTAACACGAGATCAATGGTGTTAAAGTTTCTCTCACACCGGAAACACCTTGCTAAATTAGTTTCTGTTTTGGTTGCAGTCTGGAATTCTTTACATATTGGACAGAGGAAACGGAAGTATCCTTCACTGAATTTAAATGGAATTTTTAGTTCCTGAATCAGATCGTTAATTGGAATAAAATTGCGTAATTCATACAATTCTTTTCGGGTGAATTTTTGATGCATGATACATCCTCCATAAAAAAATGAGTTTATGGTGATGTATACTATGGAATCTATGTCGAATCTGTTTCTAAGTCGGGGAAGAACATTTTATCCGCTTGCATATTGAATAAAATGTTCTCTTTGAAAGCTTTGTAAAGTAAGGTTTTACGCTTGTTTGAACGATATTTAAAAGAAGATATGAGAGGTACTGTTTTTGCCATTATGAAAGGTTGTCTCTTTATCTGAGACCTATCAGCCAGGTAAATCATAAACCGCCAAACAGTCGAATGTGATATAAATTGTTCACACAAATCATTGCTGTCAGGATACCCGATGTCATCACCATTTTCTTTAACAACGCCACGATAACTAAGATTATCACTACTCAGGTACTTTTGTCCCAACCTGTTTATATCGGTTAATACAAACCTCTTATGTGGAGCGGCAAAAGGTGGATATTCTGTAAATGTTGTATTACACAACAGGCATCGCCATCGTAATAAAAAAGAGAATGTTGTCTTAACAATATTTTCCACAATCATCCGGAATTGTCTTTTGCGACTTTCATGTAATTTAAAAAATTTCGGTTTTTGATGACAACACAGGCAGATAATATCCGGTGAGCTGAAATGACCTTTAATGATTGAATTTGTATGATTTGTAATCACTTCCTGAATATCCATTAGCACCTCATTCATGATTATTATCAGTAACTACAATTGCATATTTTTTAGCACAAATCAGTAGGGTTTGAAATATTCCTGAATTATTCGTTTTTCGGCGGGGTATGCGGGGTAATTATAACTTTTGAGGGGCGGGGTATTTCTGCGGGGTAAAAACTCGCAACATTTTTAGACTCGCAACATAAAGAGGTGAGTTCCTCTGGGGTTATTTTACCGAGAACTATTCCGATCATGACGATTTCCGAATGATCCCTGCTCACATGGCCGGAATATCATAAAATCCTGAATCAGTCCAAAATAGAGGGACTTTTAAAAAATCTTGAATTTTCGGC
>JAAEMD010000373.1 GCA_024225875.1 bacterium | reverse complement strand
GGCAAGGCTTATGCCTCTGAAAAAACTGACTTATTTCATATTAACAACACTTATCCTGTTCACAATTGTCAAAGGAACAACAAACTTTTTGGACAGGAGTGCCTCCGAGGGGGATGATGTAAAAAGATTTTTCAGCCTTTCCTGGGAATTGAATCCGATAGCAGCCATAATGAGCAATGACTGGTATTTATCTGAAGATTATGAAGATGACAAAAAAATCATAGAAAAACTTATAAAAATCGAAGACTTGAAACAAAAATACAATCCACGTACTGCCTTATCTTTGTGTTCAGCTATATATAAGCCAATATCAGAAGAAAATGAACACACAAGGCTGAATATATACCACTCGTTTTCAACTATGAAAAAGCCTTTATCTGATGAGGACTTGGAAAAAATACACAAGATGTATTACCGGCTGATACTGGCCAATTTTTCAATATTTCTGTCTGAAAGAGCAATCATATTCTTTTCCGCACTGGGACCAAATGCTATCATGCTGCACCAAAACTCGCTGGAACACCGGCATACCATAGAGAATATATTTGAAAATCCGGAGTGGCGCAGGCTGGCATACTCACCGAAATCAGCGGGCCTGGAAAAAATTATAAAAAAAATCATTATAAAAGCTTATACTTATAACGGTTTTACCAGGGGAAGGTTTATTGTATGGAATGCATATATACCGTTTATCCTTTTACTGTGTGCCCTGATTTTATACAAGTGGGTTCCGTTATCTGCTATTTATTCGTTTGTTATTATGGTCCAGGTTCCGTTTCTTTTTATATTTTTTCCGGAGAGTGACTTCAGGTACATATATTTTATATATTCAGGAGGTTTTTTTATAATTCCCCTGCTCCTGGCAGAAGTTGTCAATAAACATAAACAAAGAACATAAAGGAATTAAGTATGAAGCAGGATGTGATTTTACAAAACAAAATATTATGGAAATTTTTTCCAGTTCTTTTGATATTTTTTATTATGGCGAGCTTAACAATGTATTCCAAAGTTGTGCCGTCATATTTTATGGCTGATGACTTTGGCTTAGTAGCGGACGTCAGCGAAGATGCTGTTGAAACTTATCATAAGGTCCGGAAGATAGGATTTTTACGTCCGGTTATTATATTAAGTTATTATATAGACTATAACATATGGAAATTCAATGCTTTTGGCTTTCATTTAACTAATGTCTTATTTCATGCGTTAAACTCTTTTCTTGTCTCTGTGCTGACTTTGATATTGTTAAAATTATTCTCTGACACAAATATTCTTAACAAAAAGGACCTGCTGATTTCATTCTTTACAGGGCTGTTTTTTCTTGTTTTGCCATGCCACTCTGAGCCTGTATCATGGATTTCCGGACGAACAGATGTTATTGCAGCAAGTTTTATTTTGCTGTCTTTAATAAGTTGCTGTTATTATTTGATGAGGCCAAGGCCAAGCTTCTGGATGCTTCTTGCATCTCTTGCCAGTTTTTATATTGCCCTGTATTCAAAAGAATCAGCAATACCTGTTCCGTTTATT
>JAAEMD010000372.1 GCA_024225875.1 bacterium | reverse complement strand
GCGCAGACTTTGTTCAGGCACAATTTGGAAAATTGTGCTACATGCGGCAAAGTATTAATTGGAAAATAGCTGATCCAATGTGCATTTATCATTTTTTTCAATACCCTTGCCGGGTTTAACAGCAGGCTTTTCAGCAGGTTTCTTAACGACTTTTTCAACAGGCTTTTCAGTTTTTTTACCAGTTTTTTTACCAGGTTTTTCAGCAAGATTGCCAGTCCCTGCCAGAAATGTTATCGGATTTATCTTAATATCACATTTAATATCTTTTAACTGATCGCTCATTAACTGGATTTCAGTGATATTTATTTTGGTATCCTGTTTATTTTTCAAATCTGTTTTCAATTCAAATGTAACTGTAAGAATTGAAAAGTCTTTTCCTTTTATGCCTCTTGCGCCTGCCATGACAACAACAAGGGTTCCGGGTTTTTTGCTGTTGACAATATGCATAAGGGGTGACGTATTCCTGGTTTTGACAGCTTTTTTAAATGTCAGAAACTCAGTATTATATTTCATAACCAGTTTTATGCCTGCAAGGTTATCCACATGATCAATCATAACCGGAACATTAAAAGACTTGCCCTGTTCTGCTTTGACAGCAGGAATGTAAAGAACTGTCCCCAAGGCTGCCGAACTGACAAATATTGTTGCAATAACGCTGAAAATAGAAAGACTTATAACTTTTATCAAATTGTGGTTCATTTTATTCACCCCTCTGCTATGTTTATC
>JAAEMD010000371.1 GCA_024225875.1 bacterium | reverse complement strand
GCATAGCTACTTTACTGAAACTTCAAGTGACACTGATGTATATACAATCATAGCGGATAAACTGAAAGAAAGAACAATTTATTTGTATAAGGCAATGAGCTTAGAGTTATTAAAAGCTGTTGAAGATTCTTTTATTAATGATATGGGCGAAACCATTTTATATCATGAGCTGGGACATGGAATTATACAACACAAAATATTACCAGTGACTTCAGGATCAATAGGAGAGGCAAGCCGTATATATGGAGAGAATATTATGACTGCTTTGCTGGAAGTATTAGCAGATATTGCTCCTGACTGTGATAACATCAGCGGACCATTATTAAATATTTTTAAAAACTCATTAACTGATCGGATAAGAGCGAGCAGGATGTATTATATGTATTTATCTGATACATGGTTTTTTGATACGGATGATGAATATATGTATATTTATTCGGACATTATTTCTTTGATACTATTAAAGCTTATTAATCCTGATGGATCTGTCAGGTTTAATGAATTGTCCGAACTGTGCGATATAAATAATCAGGAAAGCATATTAAAGTTTCTTGTTGATAATATGATTATCATATCCAGGAAAATAGAAGATATTACTCGTGATGCCGTGTTTTGTGTTGACGGAAAAAAATTTGATTATAATGCTTTGAAAATAAAAATTAAAACTGGTTTGAAAAACGATTATCCTGAAATAATTGATGATACATATTTGTTCCATGTTGGATGCTGGAATTTAGTAATGGAGCATACCAGAGACTATTCGGATAAAAGGGAAGAGCTGGAAAGTTGTTTTGAATTAGAGAAACAAAGAGTAATGAAAGAACTTTTCATTAAAATTGCAGGTAGTGATACAGCTCGAAACTATAGATATGATAACAGAAAGTATCTGGCAGATACCCTCCTGAAAATTAATATTTAATATAATTCTTTTGATGACAGAGTAGATCCAACCAGTTTTATCAATTTTGGATCTTCCAGTATTTTACCTGTTCCAACTGCAACACAGGATAGAGGATCTTCTGCAATATGTACATGAATTCCTGTTTCTTCAGCAATAAAACATGAAAGACCATGAAGTAGTGAACTGCCGCCTGTCATTAATATGCCCTTATCCATAATATCAGCAGATAGTTCTGGAGGAGTTTTTTCAAGAGTCATTCTTATTGTATCAATTATTGATGTAACAGGTTCAGAAAGAGCATCTCTTATTTCATAAGAAGATAAAGTGAAAGTTTTAGGCAGTCCGCTTATCAGGTCTCTGCCAGTTACTGTATAGGACTGCTCTTCTTTAAATGGGTAAGCTGATCCTATAGCTATTTTAACTTTTTCTGCCATTCTTTCACCAATAAGTAAATTATAATTTTTTCGGCAGTGAGATATTATTGATTCATCAAATTCGTTGCCTGCAACTCTTATGGATTTGCATGTTACAATCCCGCCCATTGATATAACAGCTACTTCGGTGGTACCGCCTCCTATATCTACAATTAGATGCCCTTCAGGGTCGGCTACTGAAATATTAGCTCCAATTGCAGCTGCTAAAGGTTCTTCTATCAGGAAGGTTTCTTTTGCTCCGGCCTGTAATGATGCGTCCATAACAGCCCTTTTTTCAACATCTGTGATGCCCCAGGGAACACCAATAAGAACTCTTATTCTCATAAATTTAGTTTTTTTAGTTACTTTTGTTATAAAAGAACGGACCATCTTTTCAGTAATATCAAAATCAGCTATTACGCCATCTCTCATTGGCCTGACAGCGATTATATTGCCAGGTGTTCTGCCAACCATAGAATAAGCTGCATTTCCTATTGATAATACCTCTTTTGTTTTAGTATCCAGAGCAACCACTGACGGTTCTCTTAAAACAATGCCTTCTCCCTGAAAATAAACCACAGTATTTGCTGTACCAAGATCGATACCCATTTCTTTTGTTATTTTGTTGACGAAAAAATTTAATGTTTTCAATATTCTACCCTTAGTTATAATTTAGTATTAATTTATATCATAATTATTTAATATCTTTAATAAAGAATCTACCGGCAGGCCTACAACATTGTAATATGAACCTCTTATTTGGGAAATAAGTATTTTTTCTGCATCCTGTATTGCATAAGCGCCTGCTTTATCCAGAACTTGATAATTATTACAATAATCATTAATAATGAAATTGTCCAGTTTGTTGAATGTTACGTGAGTTGTTTCGGTTCTGCAATATTTATTTTGACTAACTGTATCCAGGATGCAGAATCCGGAAATAACTTTATGGGTATTAGATGAAAGTAAAGAAAGGTATTTCTTTGCTTCACAAAGATCTTTTGGTTTTCCAAGTACTTTATCTTTTAGTACTACTATGGTATCTGTTCCCAGTATCAGACCTTTTAAATTTTTTTTTGAAAGGAAAGCTTTTTGAAATGTCAGCTCTCTAATAGATTTTAAAATATTTTTTGGATTGTCAGGTAAAAACTCATTTTCTAATCTGTTTGCTATTGTTGTGAACGGTATATTTAAATTATTTAGTATTTCAGCTCTTCGTGGAGAAGATGACGCTAAATACAAATGCCTTTCAGGACATTTAGTAAGCTCTTTATACATTTTATTTTTTTATAATATAAGAGTCTATTCCTTTATCTTTCAGCTCTTTAGACTTGCCGGAAGCCTGGCTGTGTTTTTTAAAAGAACCAACCTGCACCAGATACAGATCTTTATTATTAACAGTATGCCTCCAGATAAAGCAGTCAATATTCTTGTTATTCAGTCTTTTGCAGTATCTGTTAGCGTTGGAAGCCTTTGAAAAGGTGCCGGCAATCAATTTATACTGAGCTTCTTTTGAAGATTTGGCTTTTCCTTTTTCCATTAATGTTTCATTTACGACTACAGCTTTTGCTTTTATGTCTGATTTTTTTGAGGTAGCCTTTTGTGATCCGGGGTATCCTTTTTGTGTCTCTTTTGTTTTAGACCTGGTATAGGTACTTTCATTTTTTTCTTTTTTTGAAACATATTCATGAAAATCATCGCTTGTTATAGTTGTTTCATGAATAGTTCTGCTTTTACTTTTTATGAAAAGTGGCTTGAACAGGCTGAATATAAGCTTAACCGTAAATATACTTATGACTATGATGATCAGCATTACTATGGATGTTTTCAGCCAGCTGAACTCTCTTTTTTCTTTTTCTCTTAACAGGTCACCCAGGCCATCATTATATTCAAAATCATTTTCCTGCTGATTATCTATCATCAGTCTGCTCTCCTTTATTTATTGAGAAGTAATTTAATTTTATCACGGTAGAGATTATGATGCCAGAGCGTTAGAACAGACTTCTATTAGATGTTCCAAAATAAAATATAGCTGTCCCAAAATAAAATGTCTGACACTAAAGTTTTCAAATGACTTTGTTTATGTACGTTTGTGAAACTGCACTCAGCCACTTAAACGGACAGTTCAGTTTGTACCAGCTATACAATTTTTTTTATGCCTCTGTAACTTCCTGATCTAAACCCTTATTGACTGTATAGTCAAACTGGAAATCAAATATCCTCACATGCCACTAGCAATTAGCATACGTTGGCTGTATGCTTCATTGGTCAGAGATCGAATCTCAAGTTTATCAATTTTTTCCTTCAGGAACCTATCTTGTTTTGAATGTTGATATTTTGCGGCTGCCATAAAATCTTCTTTATCTTCTTTTTCACTCAATTGTTTTTTAAATTTCTTTTCGTGCCTTATTATAGAACAATAGTTAAACTCGTTATTGTATTTTGCCCATGCTAAAATCTTACTACACTCCTCTTTATCAGCTTTATCAGACTTTATACTCAAGGCCATATTCAGGAACATATTAGTAAACTCCAGGCTTTCGTCTTTATTTGTATGATTCTGCCGATCCATAGAATTATCTAATGTGTCATCAAGTAAATCGTCATCTGTTAACAGTTTAGATACGCTCTCTTTTAATACGGTTTTGATACTCATATTAAGCAGAATAGATGTTGTTCGCAATAAATTAAAAGGTTGATCAGTAGTGGAGAGTTCCTGCCAGAACGCCTTATATGATTCTTTTTTGAATATTTCCAGTACTCCTTGTTCTTTGTCCTGCGGGTTTGCAGGAAATGTAAACTGATTATCAGTATTACTTTGCAGCTGCCAGGAGCAGGTATCTTCATCATTATTATAATAAATCTCTACACTGTATTTTAAAAATTTTTCATTAATAAATGGAGATGTACTTATTTTAAATGGTGATACAAATTTATTTATCATAGAAAACAAATCAATATTAAATATCCCGCTCTCTTCTTCCCGCTTTATAAAATGAAGTT
>JAAEMD010000370.1 GCA_024225875.1 bacterium | reverse complement strand
CGTTTCAAAAGCGCTAGCGGTAACTTGGCTGAAATAATTTCGTCAAGCCGCAAGGGCATTGACCAAATCATTCCATACAAGTTCCTGGCTTTCTATCGGGTTTGCTAAACCCGAAATTACACTCAAAAGTTTACACGTCCTACATCTTTATCTATCTACCTATAAAAACAAACCTCTTTAACGACGAGCAAGCGAATAAATTTTCTTGCGCCCAGCCCTTTGCCTGGGCTTATTTCTAAAAGGCTCTTGCAAGGGTCATAAAAAGTCTTTGCTTATTTGCTACGTCTTGGGAATTGCCATTTTATTCTTTGACTATTATTAATACTTCATTAATATGGGAAGGCAAAACTATTCTAAATACTTTTTTAAAACACTTTCTTTTTCTTGTGGTATTTTTTTAATGTCATTTTCCAAGGTTTTAATCTTTTCTTCTATTTCCTCTATTTTAGCTACAATTCTTTTTTGCTCGGAAAACACTGGCAGATGTATTTTAAAGTTTTCTAATTGGGATTTTGTAATTGCCTGTCTTGACGTTGCTTGTTCTCCAATTTGTAATAACTGATTTTTATATTTAGGGCTAATTAAGATCATCTGTAAGTACTTAGGAAGAACTTTTTTATTGGTACGAATTATAGCAACGTGTTGGTTAACTCTAGCTGGTAAATATTTATTATCCACAACACAACATCTTGCTATAGATGCTCCCGTAATATTAAACAAAATATCATCTTTTTCTACAGTTACATTTTTTAATTTACCAGCTTGTTTCTCACTGATAAATGCTAATCCTTTTTTCATAAATCCATGATCGTAAATGTTTTGACTTCTAATTAAACTAATCCCACTTGTTTGGTATGAGCTTTCTCCACCAAGAGGAGTTGCTCCACTACCTATTTTAGTTGTTATTTCTTCCAACTTAAACAAGGTGCCAGAAGATAGTTTTATAAAAGTTTCAATTTCCTTCCTATACTTAGTAATGGTCTCTGTTGCATTTTTTTCTTTTTTCTCTAAAACTTCTATATCAGCAACTATTTTTTCTTGAATTTCTTTTGGAGGGAGGGGGATTTTAATGTTTTTCAAATACTTGAAATGACGTTCGTATTTATTTCTATTTGGAATTAAATCTATACCTAAAAAATCAAGGAAATAGAAAAAATATTTTGGAATAAAACTATTGTTAGGTTTTAACAAAATAGTTCCATCTGCACCTCTAAAGAAATTAAAATCAATGTATTTTAATGTGCAGGAATGATCTCCAAATAATAATAAGGGCGTATCTATGATTGGATTCTTTTCATTTGAATAACCTGATATAAGCTCATTTCTTTCTTGAGTAATCACAGGAGTTTCACCTTTAACTAATATTTCAGATTTCTTAATCTTTCTTATGCTACCACGTACATCTACTAGTGTATTAGTTAATTGAATTTGCTCCCATTTACTTTCAATTTTTACTTTTTTTTTAGTTGATAGCGAAATATTTTTCTCAAAATCAACCCTACCAAAAGTCATCATATCAACAAGATCAACATAAGAAACATTATTTGCTAAACTCTCGTGAATCCCCGCAATTAAATCTCCCTGAAAAGCTTTGTATATATAAGCACTTGCCTTTTCAACATTATCAAAGCTGTTTGGATCATAAAGACTGGTGCACTCATCTATAGACTTACCTCTTCGTATGGGGTGTATTCCCTCACTACCTCTACGGTTACTAAATTCATATCCCAAAAAGGCTTTCTCATCTTTTTTCTCACCTGTTTTTATTAGAACCACTTTTTGGGGATAAGCCAAAATAAAATAAAGGAGTTTTTCTTTTTCTAACTCAATTATTTTATTACAAAAATATTGTTCGGTTTTAGATTTTATCTTTTTAACATACTCTTTATAAATTTCATGTTGCTTTATTTTTTCACTAGGCTTTTTTTGCAAAAGAGAAATATAGTCTGCAAAATCAATTTCTTCCCAGGTATGTGCTACATACTTACTTACAGGCTTTTCAATTCCATTAATCGTAATGTCTTGAAAGCTAGTAGCAAACTTATCAATCGATGCTTTAATATTTACCCAATCTGCATTATTTCTTCGTTTTAAAAATAGCGTTACTGTATTTGTTCCTGTTGCCATAAAAGTGTTAGATCCTAATTCTGTGATAGCTATAATCTCAAAATATTTAAGTATAATCTCTCTGGTTTCGGTATATATTCCCGTATTACTTAAAATACTACTCGGTAAAATAATTCCGGCAACTCCGCCATCTTTTAACAGTTGCTTGGTGCGCTCTACAAATAAACATTCAATTTCACTACTTTGATCTGTTAATCTTTTATATAAATCAAAATTGTCTTTTGCTTTTTCCTCTGTAAGCATTCCTTTAAATGCAGAAACAGAATAAGGTGGGTTTGAAACAACAATATCAAATTGCTTGTTATCCTGCTTATAAGTTTTATCTTTTTCTTTTAATTTATCTTTATATTCTTTGGTTGTTTCAAAATCAGAAAGGCCATCCCCATGAATAACTTTGGCAAGACCATCTCCATGTAAATAACAACTTACCTTTGCGGTTTTAACCAACCGATAATCTTTTTCAACGCCATAAACATAGTCCTCTGCCCAATCAAATTGGTTTACTTTCCATTGTTTTATACTTTTTGCAGTAGAGGGCTTATAACTTTTAGAATCTATATCATCAATTATTCTTTGGATTTCTTCCATCGATTCAGTAAGAAAATGTCCACTACCTGCTGCATAATCAATTACATTTGGCAGAAGGTCTACATCGTTTTCTTTTAATTTTTGTATTGCAAACTGCTTTAAAGGAATGCTCCGTATAATAAAACGAGCAACCGGAACAGGTGTAAAAAACTGTCCTGACTCTTGTTTTAAACCTGTGGTTAATAATAACTCAAAGAAATCACTAAGAAATTGTTGTCTGTAATTATATCTAATTCTGTAATCTTGCAATAACTCTACGACTTCTTTTACAACTTTTGCATTTTCTTCAAAAGAAGCATCATCATATACCTCTTTTATGGCAAATTCATTATTTTTCTTTAAGCGTATTTCAGTAAGAATGTCTTTAAATTCATCTCTATATTTATCTTCTACCTGTTTAAATCTTTTATCAAATTCAGAGTCGCTAACATCAGTTACCTTCTTCTCTAATAACTCTAGCATTCCTCTGTTGTATAAGTCTGTTAATCGTTTTTGAAATGAGATGTGATCGTCTTCCCCTTCAACCCACTGAAAGTGTAATTGCTCATCATCATTTCTATCCTCATCAACAATTTTACAAAGAAAAAGAGTAAATATCTTGTTAAAAGCATTTGGTTTATCAGAAACAACATTATGTCTTAATATTTCTAAAAAGCGATTAAAAATAAAGCTACTATCTTCTTGCCTTAATGCCTTCAGATCTTTCTTGGTTAACGCCTTGCTTTGAAACTCATAGGGCTTTACCCAAGAATCAAAAATCCCGTTTGTTCTAGGAAGTTTATTCCAGCGCTCAAAAAAATCTTTTACATTTCCTGTCTGGCGATAGTCCTCTTCTATTTTAATAATTTCATTTTTATACTTAACTTCGTTATTATCAAATTCAGAAGTATAAAGCATTAATACATCTGCATTCTTGTCTTGCTGAAAGTAAGTAAACAGTTGTCCGCCATCTCTTTTTAATTTATTAAATGCTTTATCAAATTCAGCGCCCCAGGTCTTACATTCAATCATCAAATAGGCTGTTTGGTCTTTTTTAACCAAAATATCTAACCAACCACCACTTGCGCCATGGCCTACTGTAAATTTCTTTTCTAAGACAATATCTTCTGGTTTATAGCCTTTTGTAAGTAAACGATCTACACATTCTAGAACTACCCAATTTTCCGCATCAGAAAAATTTTGAGTAGTTGTGCGTTCTGATCTAATCTTTTTACCATAATTAATTTTTGTATTATCAAAATCTATTTCAATGCTGTATCCGCTACTACCAGGATATTTCTTGTGAAAAATCCCAGTTGCATTTTCTTTTGGGATAAACCCTAGCTTTGAAATGAATTTTTTTTGCTCCATAAGTTATCTTATCCTAAGTTATTATCTTTACTACCATCAGCGTTCGATACTGGAGTAGCTATGCTATCAACCCTTGCTATATGATAGCCTGGGTAATCCCCAGCATTTATCTTATTCACAAATACATCATTAGTCATTATTTCCCCATTTAACATATTTAAAAATAAAAGATTTCTTCCTGTATCAGATTCCTTAATAACAGTTATAGGTTTATTAGGATCAATTACTTTTTCATCGGTTATACCTTCATCAATGTATTTCCTAGAATCCTTTTCTTGGTCATCTGTAATAATTAACTCGTCATTTTCCAATGCTTTTTGTAGTAGCTCTGCAAGCTCCTGCTTAGATGTTGTTTTTTTGCCGTATTCTCTACCTACTTTGTTGTTCCATAAGTCCATATTCTTTTCTGAATCTGGCTGATCCTTAAGCTGTCCTTTTATTTCATTAAAATGGCCTAGTATATTTGCTATTCCCTCAGTAAACTCTTGGGTAAATACACCACTAGTATAAGCATGCCTAAAAGCATCTACGTCATCATTATGTGCATTTTCTCCTGGTAGCCAAGCTCCTTTATCATCAAAAATAGGTCTAATATTTTTATGGAAATGTAAGTAAGCCTCTTTTGCAGCCTCATCTTTTGACGTATAACTCATTATTAACCCTCCTTGTTTTTATAACCAATATACAGTCTATTATAGCTTTTATTTTCCCATATGTGATCTTTATAATAAAAGTAAATTGTTCCATCTTCTTCAACATGTCCAGAAAACTGCTTTGCATCGAAGTCAACTAACCCTCTTGGAATTCTTAATGCTAGTTCTTTGCTATCTTCTAATGTAAAAATAATTGTCCAGTAGCTATCATCACTAACCCAAGAAACTGGAGATGTATAAGGCCCATAAAAACAAGCCTTCTTCCATTTAAAGGGAGTTATTTTATTAAGAGGAATATTTTCCGTTTTAAGTTTAATAGTTTGTTTTAATACTTTGTAAAAACTAATGTTTTCTTTGGCTAATGGATAATTAGAAATATTTATCTTATCTACAGGATTAATAATATTAAGTAATCTAAGAAGAATTACTAATACAATAAAACTTATTGCAATCCCAGCTAATATCTTTTTTGTTAATGACATAATTTTTATCCTTATATAATCAAGCTAATAATAAGTCTACAAAACCAATAATAAACTTATTACGTATTCTCTTCTATATCTATTCTAATATTTTTTTCAGGGGTTTCTCAAAAGTAACCGAGGTATCAAAATAACAACTTAAATTATATATCCCTTTTGAGCGCATAATCATTATGCCATACTTATGTGTTTGGCAAAAGTTTTCATAACAAAAATATCTTTATTTAGCTTTACCTTGGTTCTAACATCGTCTACTAGGAGTCTGTCGTTCTTAAGCAGAGATGATAAAATATAAGGAAGAAGAAATAAATCAGCGAGGTAAAAAATGACAAGATTTAAAACCGCCGATAGAAATACACCTTATTTGTTTCCACCAACGATAGAAGAGTGGAT
>JAAEMD010000369.1 GCA_024225875.1 bacterium | reverse complement strand
TTTTTTAAAGCTGGAATATAAGTAGTTACATTCTTTCGCATTGTATCAGAAATGTGTACTTTACTTGTAACCTGAATCATCTCATTCTTTGGACTATCATTTTTAGCAACCAATTTTTGGTTTTGATCACGTAAATTGTTAATCTCTGTTGTCTACTTCCTACAACCATATTTAAATTTTTTGATTTTTTGGAAAGCAAGAGAATTTCCAAGATATCAGATATTTATTCCATAATGGGTTAGTTGCCGTGGGCAACCTAAACCCAAAGAGGGAGAAATGAAGAGGGGTGGAGCAACTATTGTGGAAGGAATTATGTTTCTTTTGTAGGAAATAAAAATCTAATTTAGCAACTGGGAAAAAATGAGGTGTCAAAGATATTGAAATAGACTTGAACTATACGGAGTATAAGCCTATAACAGTTACAGTGTCACTATTATAAAAACTTTTTTTTATTACGATAGTTACCGTGTAACTATTCAGTAGTTACACGGTAACTATCGTAAATTTTATATTCAGTGGGTTAGAAAACCTTATGACAGATTTCGTCTCAATGTTTAATTACACCCGTTCTTCCACATACCCCCAATAAAGGATTTATAGCTTTTAATTTTTGAAAAGTGTTACCCTCTGATAGATATTATTGAACCAAGCCCTTTTTTTGTTTTATCTATAGTTTCAAACAAATCTTTTATACCTGCCAAAGCAAACGGTCAGTCTTTCTGCTGAAAAGACCATCCTTTTATCATAACTGGATGTATTGCTTCTTCAAAGGAATCTTCCTTCAGAACCTCTTTGTATTTTTTTCGTATAAGCCGCTCTAATGACTTACCAGCACGTAGGACGAATAGATAAGAATGCAATTTTTGGGGCACTTCTTTTTGTATGGTAAATGCGAAATCTTTTTGAATGCTGATATCGGAAAATTTTCGAAAAAGGGTATGCATCTCTTCAGAAAAGGCATTTATTTCTAATTGGACTTCCTCTCCGAACTGTATAACCGTATTTTGCGTATCTGGTGGCAGCTTTTTTATAAAATCTAACCACTTCTGATTAGTCATCTCGCAGTAGTTTCTGATAAGGTGCTTTTTTGTAAGACGTCGTCTCTTAATTTGCATGTGTGCTAAGTATTGCCAAGTTTTTAATTTCACATACAATCCATTTCCGAATTTGACAACCCATCCTTCTTCAACGATTTCATCCTTGCCTTCCTTAGCTGTCTCATAAATAGAGAAAAAATCTTTTTCCAGAAGCATAGGTGGTTTTAAATCGTAATTTTCTGCAAATTTTGCTACCTGAGAATAACTTAACATCTGATTTTTCAATAGGTCTCTTATTCCTATGAGAACCAAATCGTTATAATTATATTGAACGATCAGGAGATTTGCAGGTGTAACAAGCTCAAAAATCAGAGTATACCTTGTAAAGTCAACATCTCTCAACTTCTGAAAGCGTTCTTGAAATATCTGTGTTGCCATTTCTGTTTGAAAATTTTCAAAAGAGGCTCGCGTTGCAAACCTGACGGTATTGTCATGGGAACAGGCAGTTAACATCGTGCCATCATATTTGACTGAAATTTCATAACCAGTGGAAAACGGAAGTATATCGTACTTTGTTTCAGGATGACTATCAAAGTTGAAAAATTTATCAAAAGGATGTGCAACCAGGCTCCGACGCTTCATATCAAAAATTATTCCACGACATTGTCTGTTAAAGTCATTCCATCCTTCATTTGGAATATCTTCTTCATAGCTCAGCATAATAAGATTGTCTTTTTGGCGAACTTCTACACGATTTTTTTTTGCAAATGAAACTATAGCTGCTTCTTTCCAATCAGTGTTATCTGAGATAATCTGAGCGACTGAATCCATTTTTTATCCTTTATTGTATTTCTGGCTACCTATTCTTAAAGTACTTGGTAACGGAAACTTTAACAAACCTGCTTCAACGATCCACCAATATCACTATTTATGAGAAACTGCGTGACTTTTAAGGAATCAATACCGCCGTCTTTATAATCAATGATCAGAACAGTGATATTATCATTACCACCAGACCAGTTGGCTTTATCTATCAAAATTTTACAAGCCAAGTCTATATCTTTTTGGTTTATTAACACCTCAGCAATAGCATCATCACGCAATTCATTATTTAAACCATCCGTACATAGTAATAGTCTATCACCATCAACTAAATCCAAAAGTTTAATATCCGGTTCAACATCTTCTTCCATCCCCATAAAACTAATTAGCGCATGCTTTGAAGAATGATTTAAAGCCTCTTCTTTATTAAGCTGACCGGTTTTGATAAGCAGTTCTGATAATGTATGATCATCTGTTAATTGCTCTAATGCATTGTCTCGTAAAAGATAAGCACGGCTACTATCACCTACGTGAGAGATCAATGCTTTGGCAGGATACTACTGTTGCGCCCATGCCTTGTAAATTTGGTGTACGACAGCCTTTTTCATATACTATCCTGTTGGTTTTGGTGAAGGTCTCTTTAAATTTTTGCTGATTCTAACGGATTTGTTGGGTACATTTTATGTGGTATTTCAATAAGTTATTTACTGTCACATTATTATATTTTGGTATTTATTGTGTATTTTGGGTTAAGACTCCACCCCTTGAAGCATAGTGTTTAAGCTGAGAACCTGTCCGTTTGCTTGTGGAGTGGTTTATTACTATCCAATAAATCCGTTAGAATCAGATAATTTTTTCAAAGAGCAAATGGGAAAGCGATTAGATGCAAAAACCTAACCGGACATTACTGGTTTTTGCCCACCCTGCTATATATAAAATAATGTACTGAAAATAAAGGATCTAAGCTTAGTAAAATTCACGAGGTTTTTGCCCAGGTATGAGAGTCGCTATTTATGCTAGAGTTTCAAAATCAGATCAACAAACTTTGCCA
>JAAEMD010000368.1 GCA_024225875.1 bacterium | reverse complement strand
TTACTTTGGAACAGCTATAGGACTATTAGATTGTTAATTGGAAATAAGAAATATACTGGTATAATAGTCGTATGAAAAATATTTTTCTTTTCTTATATACCTGTTATGTCTGGATGATAATCATTTTGACTGTAACTTCTCATTTTGTTATATCGAGTTTTTATGTTTTATTCAAAAAAAACAAAGAATCTGCTTACCACAGAAGCGCTTCGGCTTTTATCAGGGGCGGACTTTTCTGTTCTGGAATACGATATAATATTACAGGTATAGAAAATGTTCCGGAAAACGATAGTTTCATTATTGTATCAAACCATCAAAGCCACTTTGATATTGGTATATATATGGCTTTAGCTCCAAAACCAGTGTATTTTATAGCGAAAAAAGAACTTTTAAAGATCCCTCTACTCAACTGGAATCTAAGAAAGCAGGGTCATATAACTATCGATAGAAAAAACGCCATGTATGCTGTAAAACAGCTGGAAACAGTAAAAGAATACATAATGCAGGGCAAATCTGTAATATTCTTTCCTGAAGGCACAAGATCCAGTAAAGCATCTATGTCAAAATTTAAAAAAGGTGCTTTTAAAGTCGCTGTACAAACAGGTAAAACTATAGTGCCATGCTATATAAGTGGAACTCATAAATTATTAAATAAAAACAGCTGGTGGATAAATCCTGGTAAAGTAGTGGTACGAATAGGCAAACCAGTTATAGTTAAAAAATTGTCTGACAAAAAAACAGAAAAAGAACATATAGAAGAGCTTATGGAAGAAACAAGGCAAAAAATATTGAATTTAAATCCTTAGAAGGGATTATGCCTTGACATATAAATACTTTCTAAATAATAATGTGCGCTTATGAAAATTCTACTTATTGGATCAGGGGGAAGAGAACATAGTTTATCTATCAAGTTAAATGAAAGCCCCAGACTTTCAAAACTCTTCATTGCTCCTGGCAATGCAGGAACATCCGAAATCGGAGAAAATATACCAGTAAAAGAAACAGATATTTATAAGCTGCTGGATTTTGCTCAAAAAGAAAAGATAGATCTTACTATAGTAGGTCCTGAGGCTCCGTTAGTTGCTGGTATAGTTGATATATTTGTAAGCCATGGCTTACGTATTATCGGACCTTACAAAAATGCTGCAATGCTTGAAGGATCAAAAGAATGGGCAAAGCAGATAATGAAAGAATGCAATATACCAACAGCAAAATATGAGCGTTTCAACACCTTTGAATCAGCTCTCCATTATTTAACCAGAAAAAATGAATATCCTGTTGTTGTTAAAGCTGATGGTCTCGCATCGGGTAAAGGTGTAACCGTTGCTTTTTCAGAAAAAGAAGCAAAGCATGCTCTGGAAAGGTGTTTTATCCAGAAGGTTTTTGACAGTGCAGGACTAACAGTCATAATAGAAGATTTCCTGGAAGGTGAAGAAGCTTCCATACTGGCCTTTACGGATGGCGAAACAGTCTATCCTCTTGCTCCAGCTCAGGATCACAAGCCGTTATATGATAATGATAAGGGCCCTAATACAGGTGGAATGGGCGCTTATTCACCAGCACCTGTTGTAACCACTGAAATTGAAAAAATAGTTTTAGATCAGATTTTTTACCCACTTATTAACGGTTTAAAAGAAAAGGGTATCACTTATAAAGGCATCATATATGCAGGACTTATGATTAATGATGGAAAGCCTTATGTTGTTGAGTTTAATGTCAGGTTTGGAGACCCTGAAACACAGGTTGTTATTCCAAGACTTAAAAACGATATAATTGATATCTTTGAGGCAATTGAAAATCAAACATTAAGCAACATAACTTTAGAATGGGAAGAAAATGCAGCCGTATGCGTAATACTTGCATCAAAGGGTTACCCGGAAGAGTATGAAAAAAATAAGGTTATTACCGGGATCAGGGATCTGAAAAATAATAAATCTATTCAGGTTATTCATGCCGGCACTAAAAGTGCTGACAATAAATTACTTACCTGTGGTGGCCGGGTAATAGGTGTCGTAGGCCTTGATAAAGACATTGAAACAGCTATCAGCAGGGCTTATGAAGCTGTAGATAAAATCACCTTTGAAAACAAATATAATCGCCTGGATATAGGATCTAAAGCTTTAAACAGCATATCCATCTAACAGATTTTAAATGTGGTATTTTTTCTAAATTATTTTATAATAAGCATGTAGCATAAAATGTTATAAGCAACAGAAATCCTTCTTCTTGAAAAAGGAGCCAGAAAAATGCATGAAATAAATGTACTTTTAATCGGTTTTATAATATTTGGTGCTTTTCTATTTGGAGAGCTGGCTACTAAAGTAAGACTCCCCAGGGTTTCCGGATATCTATTAGCCGGGGTCTGCTTTAATCCTGGAATTTTCTCATTTATACCACCTGATTTTGCTAAACAAACTCATGTCATCATTGAAATTTCATTAGCTGTCATCACCTTTGTTATCGGCGGATCCCTGTCAAAGAAAAAAATGAAAAAATTAGGCAAAAGTCTAGTAAGAATAGCATTTTATCAGGCTGAAATCACGTTCATTGTAGTCACGGTAGGTCTGTTCTTTATCTTACCTTTTTTCAGCGCATATCTATCCTCTGAATGGACCTCTTTTCTGCTGCCACTATGTATACTTTCTGGTGCACTTGCTATTCCAACAGACCCAGCCGCTGTAATAGCTGTGATACATGAGTTTAAGGCCAAAGGTGACACTTCAAGTGCAATTTTAGGTGTTGCTGCAATTGATGATATCCTTACATTTATAAACTTTGCAGTAGCAATTGAATTAACTAAAATGACTATACTCTATTATCCAGATCATTTTTTAATGGCAATGGGCAAAACCATTGTGATTGTATTAATATCAGCTGTTGCCGGCATTTTATTTGGTTTTATTTTTAATCTATTTGCCAGCCTGGTTAAAAATAAAGGGGCCGGTGTTCTGATTGTAGTTACTATAGGTGCTATCTCACTGTGCTTTGGAGGTTGTAAACTTATGGGGCTGGATGAATTACTGGCAACTATGCTGATGGGCATGATTGTGGTTAATTTCGGTCATTTAAAAGAAAATGCTTTTAATATACTGGAAAATTATACGGAAGAGTTAATATTCGTTTTATTTTTTACTTTTAGCGGCATGCATTTAAACTTTTCATCCTTAATGACAGCCACTGTTCCAATAATTCTTTTTACTATTCTACGTACTACAGGCAAGTATTCAGGTACGCTTATAGGGGCTATTTTCAGCAATGCCTCAACTCCAATAAGGAAATATGTTGCCTGGGGACTACTGCCACAGGGAGGTATAGTACTTGGCCTTGCCATGCTTATAGGACAAAATCCGGCATTTGATTTTTTTTCCGCTACATTAACAAGTGTTATTATAGGAACAACGTTCATACATGAGCTGGTAGGGCCGATTGTTGCAACTTATGCTCTGCATAGATCCGGAGAACTTAATAAAGCATAAGAGCTTAAAACAGATATCCAGGCATAGACTCAATTCCAGGTTAAATGCTGTAAGAGCAAAAATATCCAGTACCTCCCGTGGTCGAGATGCAGGCAGGTCAATATCAGATATATCAGCTGGCCATTAAACTATCGCCTGAGACATTCCTGTATATTTATTACCTGTAACAGTTAAATCACTCCATATAAACAGCTCTCTTCCATTCTGATAGAAACTCACATCTGAAACTTGTCCATCCTCTGATTCGCCTTCTATTTTTTTTATTCTTAATCCTTTATCCCAGGTAACAAGACCCTTTATTTTCATACCATCAGGCAGGATATATTCAACATAATCCTCTTCATAAATATCTACCCCTTCTGAATCTTTAAAACAGGTATATTGACTAATTTCTACTTCATCCCGGGAATAAAATCTATATCTGGAGCCATCATCTATAATTTCATTAATTCCATTACCACCAATAAAGAAAATACTTACAATCTTATCATCTGGTATTAACCTTTCCTCTTTTCTCACCCATGCCCTGAACTTTATTTCCTTCATAAATCAACACCTCTACGCTTTTCTTTATATAGCTGGTACAAATTGAAGTGTCCGTTTAAATGACTAAGTGCTGTGTACTGGCGTACATAAACGAAGTCATTTGAAAACTTCAGTGGCGGACATTTTATTTTGGAACAGCTATATACTATTATATAAATATATTTTTATTAATACAGGATATTTATAAAATTGCTTCTGCAAACTGTACGACTCCCGGGATATTATCTCTTGGTGCTATTAAACTGATAGATGTATAATGTTGTTATAATGAAAATTCTTGTTGTTGATGATGAAAAACACGTGGCTGAAGCTATTTACCGTTTATTAAAAAGCGAAAACACAACTATTATCCGTGCAAAAAATGGGAAAGAAGGGATAGCAAAATTACAAAAACATCAACCTCAGGTAATTATTACTGACTATAAGATGCCGGAAATGAACGGTCTTGAATTTATTAAAGCTACAAAAGCCTTTTACCCAAATATCCCGGTAATAGCATTAACAGCACATACAGACAAGCAGACATCTATAGATTTCTTAAAAGAAGGTGCTTTTAGATATATAGAAAAACCTTTTGATTACGATGAACTAAAGCTAACGATAACCCAGGCTATCATCAGATGGCAGTTACTGAATGAAAATAAAAATCTACATAAAATAATCCAGTTAAAAAATGATAACGACATTATTCTTGGACAAAGCCCTGCCATGCTTGATTTTTTTAAAATGATGGAGCAGGTAGCTGCAACAGATGCTTCCGTTTTATTACTTGGTGAAAGTGGAACAGGGAAAAGCTTAATTGCAAGAGCTATACATGAAAAAAGTGATCGCAAATCAAACCCTTTTGTAGAGTTTAATTGTGCTTCTTTTAATGAGTCCTTAATTGAAAGTGAGCTTTTTGGGCATGAAAAAGGATCCTTCACTGGAGCAGATCTACAAAAGCCAGGCCGGTTTGAACTTGCTCATCAAGGCTCAATATTTTTAGATGAGATAGGTGAATTTAGTCTGGGTATGCAGGTAAAACTACTAAGAGTACTTCAGGAAAACGAGTTTGAACGGGTAGGCGGCACAAAAACTATTAAAACAGACGTCCGTCTTATTACTGCTACAAACCAGAATTTAGAGCAAATGGTTAATGAGGGGAGGTTCCGTGAGGATCTGTTTTTCAGATTAAATGTTTTTCCCATTACTATTCCTCCTTTAAGGCAAAGACCAGAAGATATTGAGATACTGGCTAATCACTTTTTAAAAACTCTATCCAAAAAATACAAAAAAGAAGTCAAGTGCTTTAGTTCTGCAGCTATTGATAAAATGAAATCTTACCCCTGGAAAGGTAATGTAAGAGAACTAAGAAACGTTGTTTCACGAGCTATTATTATTACAGACAGTAACGTTTTATCTGAAGATTTTATTTCTACTTTTTTATTAAAAAGAGATGTAGACAGCACATTACAAACAATAAAAAAGAATTCAAACACAATTTTAACAGAAGATGCTATAGTAAAATTATACGCAAAAGAAATTTACAAAAAATGCAATTATAATAAAAAGGAAACCGCTAAAGCTCTTAATATTAATTTCAGAACACTAAATAAACGACTAAGTTAATTACCTGCCACTGCTCCAGTCTCCTGCCAGCGAACCATGATATGGCATGCATCGATAATGAGCCACTCATAATCAGGCTCTTGTATCAACTTTTCCAACAGCTTTTCCCAAACACCATTGTCTCACCATCGGTAAATCGCCTGTGTGTATTTCCAGGTAGTGGCTGTCAGGTAAAATCCCCTGTACCTGTCTTAAATATCATGTCGTTGCAGCCCCTTTTCAGCCCTGAAAATCCTGCTTCTTGAGTCATCTTCATTTTATAACTATCTCGTAACGATAAACTCTATAATTAAAGCTGCTTTCTCAGCTTATCTCATCTATGGTCATGCTCCTGTCAATAAAGCACCACAAGATATCGATGCGTTAGAAAAAATAATTTACCGAATAGTTTATATAAAAAGTATTTAATTTTTCGAAAAAAATAAATATTAAATAAACTAAGGAGAAAGAAAATGTTTAGTAAATTGACAGGTATTAGCAGGAATAATAAAAATAATAAAAATAATAATA
>JAAEMD010000367.1 GCA_024225875.1 bacterium | reverse complement strand
TATTATATTATTTACCTACCTAACAAAAAGTGACTCGGAAGCCAAGTGAAAAAATCAATTATTTCAAAAAGAATTATTTTACTATCTCCAACGGTCTTGAATTACACCCCATCAGAGAGGATTGATAAAAGTCCGGATTCCCTGCTTTGGCCGAAACGAAGATCAAGACCTCAAAGTGTAATAAATATATAAAAGTAGCGAAAGGAAAGAATAATGATTCAAATGTTACTCCCAATATTTCAGTCAGAAACAACACGTATTAATGATTACCTTGCTTTTTTCAAAAAAAATAGTCGCATATATTATTTCAATGGGAGTATGCCTATATTTTCACATGCTGAAAGTGATTTAGCATCCTTTCGTATGTTTACAAGTCAATTGTATGTAAATGGGAATTGTAAGCAGATAGATATAGTAAAGGCATTTGGTGTAAGCTCTATTAGCGTGAAAAGAAGTGTTAAGAAATACCAGGAAAGTGGGGCGGCTGCATTTTTCAAGAAAGATAAAATACCACGAAAGCCTCGTGTACTAACCAAAGAAGTATTAAGTCAAGCCCAGAAAATGCTGAATAATGGTCAGTCCCGTTCTACTATCTCAAAAGCATTAGGGATTAAGTCGGACACACTTTACCGAGCTACAAAGTCAGGTCAACTTGTAGATGCTCAAGAAATAAATAAACAAAATGGTTCGACAAAAAGCGATAGAAGTATTGAAGATAGTAAAGCAGAGATAGGTATGGGCTGTACACGAGTTATTGAAAGGATAGCAGCCTCTGTTGGCGAATTGGATGAAGCACCGACACGATTCGAGAAGTCTTATGATGTACCTAATGCCGGTGTATTATGCACTTTACCGGCTCTACTCTCTAATGGATTATTAAATTATACATCAGAGTATTTCAACTTGCCAAAAGGTTTTTATAGTATAGTACAGGTGTTTCTACTATTGGCATTTATGACGCTCTCCAGAGTTAAAAATGTAGAACAGTTAAAATTGTATCCGCCAGGTGAGTGGGGGAATATATTAGGTATAGATAGAATTCCGGAAGTACGGACATTACGCAATAAAATAAAGTATATTGCAGAAACCGGCGGAACAAGTGAATGGAGCGCAGCACTTTCAAAAGAATGGATGGAATCAGATCCAGAAGCGGCAGGTGTATTGTACATTGATGGCAGTGTTCGTGTATATAATGGATATCAAACAAAGCTTCCCAGACGCTATGTAGCCCGCCAAAAGCTATGTTTGAGAGGAATGACCGATTATTGGGTAAACGATCAGAATAGTCGCCCATTTTTTGTAATCACCACACCTTTTACTTCAGGGTTATCAGCTACTCTGGAAAATGATATTATTCCCCGATTAGAAAAAGATATACCGGATCAACCGAATGAAGATGAATTAAAAGCGGATCAATATATCAAACGATTTGTAATAATTTTTGATCGAGAAGGATATAGTCCTGCGTTTTTCAAAAAGATGTGGAAGAAAAGGATAGCATGTCAAACCTATCACAAGTATCCCCAAAAGGAATGGTCTGAGTTAGAATTTCATGAATATACTGTCGAGCTTTCATTTGGAAAGCAGGTAAAAATGAAATTGGCTGAAAGGGGTATTTGTTTAAGTAATCTTTGGATACGCGAAATTCGGAAACTTACCGTAACAGGCCATCAAGTTTCAGTTTTGAGTACGGATTATAAATCAGATTTAACATTAATTGCAGGACATATGTTTTCCAGATGGTCTCAGGAAAACTTTTTTAAATATATGAGAAAACATTTTAATATTCAAAGAGTTATTGACTATCAAACAGAATCGGCAGATGAAACCAAAAAAGTCGTTAATCCGGCATATCGGAAACTGGAAAGCCAGGTGAAAAGCAAAACATCAAAATTGAATAGAAAAAAAGTTGAGTTTTATGACACCTCAATTAATGAAAGTTCATCAACTGAAAAAAATGAAATTGCAAAATATGAAAGGCAAAGAGGAGAAATTCAGGAGCAGACAGAGCTTCTTCAAATTGATATAGAGCAACTAAAGGCAAAAAGAAAAAAAACTTCTAAACATATTCCTGTAGAAGAGTTACCGGAAGAAGAACATTTTAAGCAGCTTTCATCTGTAAGAAAGCAATTCATGGATACAATAAAAATGATTGCATATCGGTCGGAAACCGCAATGGCAATCTTATTAAGAACAATTTTGAAAAAAACAGATGATGTTCGAACTTTACTACAGAATATATTTACTAGTGAAGCGGATTTGATTCCAAACGAAAAAGAAAAGACCTTAACGATTCGACTTCACAATTACGCAAACCCTTTATTCGATAATGCAGTAAGAAAACTTTGCGAACATCTCAATGAAACGGAGACAATCTATCCGAGTACGGATATGCAGATTATTTACGTGTTGGTATCAAAATTAAATCCGCGAGATCAGGAGTTCTGAACCTATTACATTTTCAACCTTTCCTTTTTCCCAAGGGGATCTGACGTTGCAGGCATGCGGAACTGTTTTAAAAGGTCTTAAAAAATCCGAAAACGCACTGTTAAAAC
>JAAEMD010000366.1 GCA_024225875.1 bacterium | reverse complement strand
TATCGGCGGTTTTAAATCTTGTCATTTTTTACCTCGCTGATTTATTTCTTCTTCCTTATATTTTATCATCTCTGCTTAAGAACGACAGACTCCTAGGTTCGATTGTTTTTGCCATGTATTTATTATAGGCACTTCTGAGGGAGGCACTAATTATTTGGTTTATTTATATCAATTCAATAAAATCATAGTCCAGAAATAAATAAAATAAGTTAACAGAATTCATATTTTCTTAATGTGATAGTATGCTTATACGTATGATAAATTTGGTAGACTCCTATAAAATATTTACAAAAGAAATATTAAAGCAATACCGTGAATTCTTAAAAAACAATGCTATACCTTCAATACAAATTCAGAAAGTAAAGTTTCAGGGTGTTAATTATTTTTCTTATCAGATTCACACAAAATATCTGCCACAGCCATTTTTTCAAAGATACTGGGACACAAAGCTAGATTCTTATACAGAGGAGGCTTTTGTCGATAACTGTGCTCAATATTTTTGGGATAATAACATCAAGCCAAGAGTATTAAATGGAAATGATTTTAGCCAGAATAAAATCAAAATGATTTCAACCATCTTATTGTATCCGATTTACAGAGCAATTGATCAAAAATCAAAATTCAATATCACTCTAAGTGATATTATGAGAGAATTTAAACATTGCTTGAAATATTGGGAGAATCAAGTGCCTTTAAAAGAAAGATGTGCATTTATTAATCACTTTTCACTGAGTAATGGAATTAAAACTGCGAATTTTGAAAATGGTTTATCAATTTTACGAATAGCAGACAAGTCAAAAACTGATCTTTGGAATAACAGTGCCAACTCATTTCCGTATACTAGTCAGTATGATTTCCAGAAAGCAATATATAAAATTTCTTCTAAAGATACCTCTAAAGATATTCTGGATGTTGTAACAGCTATGAGGTTAGTCCAAGCAGGTTCTGTTGGATTATCCCATATATTTTTCATAAACCGGCTATCCTATTCAATTGCAAGATCGCAAACAATTTTTGATTTTATGGTACCTGATAGTGGATGTAAAATATACAAATTGTCGAGCAGGACTGATATTAATAGAATTAAGAAATATATAAAAATGTTAGTTGATATTCGAGATAACAACAATTATGAAGAAATCAGATTAGCAATAAGAAGATTCAATTTATCATACTCAAGACACCACTTAGAAGATAGACTTTTAGATTTAGTAATTGCCTTGGAGAGTTCGGTTTTGTTCGGTATTAAACAAGAGTTAAGATATAGATTAGCTTTAAGAGGCGCCTTCTTATTGAAAAAGAAATATAGCAAACTGACTTCATCAAAACTTTTAAAAAAAATATACGATGTAAGATCAAAGGTTGTGCATGATGGCAAGGTTCTAGCCCAATGCTTTCAGGATAAGCAGTTGATTAGTGATAAATTCAAAAGTGATTTCAGTATAAATAAACATCAAGAATTCATCCACTTAGTTGAGAACGTTGTTAGAGATGTCCTTATAGAGATACTTACTCGAATGCACCCTAATACTTCATTAGCGAATGTCATAGATACGTTGGAATCTGAAATCCTTAAATCATAAGCTACCCCATTAAATACTTGATGTATCTGGTGTTTTTGCATTCAAATTAATTGGTGCACAGTGAAGGGCTCGAACCTTCGGCTTGCTGATTAAGAGTCTGCTGGCATGTAAAATCTTTAAATGAGCCCAATATGTTACTGGTGCTACACTCGTTTTATTTTTAGAAAATTCTTAGAAAGCACCAATCCCCAGACAACAAAAAAGCCACCCGAAAGTGGCTTTTTGAATTTAAAAATGCTGGCGGGAGCGAAGGGACTCGAACCCTCGACCTCCTGCGTGACAGGCAGGCGTTCTAACCAAACTGAACTACGCCCCCAGAATACTGAGTACCAGAATACTGAGTAATTTAAGATATTATATACTGTTAAATCATATTTTGTAAACGCAACTATATTTATTATAAAATATTACCTTCGCAATAATTCAGTTGTGAGGTATCATATTTGGTGCATTTAGTAACAGCTGTGCTGATTTAAAAATATTCATTCTTGCAAGAGTTATTGAAATAGAGTTGAAAACGGGGATAATTTATGAAAAAAAATAAATTGATAACTATATTTTTACTGGTATTTGTATTTAGTTCTTTTGTTCTTGCTGATGATGATGAGAGATCATCTAAAAAATATAAAAATAATGATATTAATTTTGAGATAGATGAATTCTGGAGTAATGTTCAGAGTGATAAAAGAAACAAATATGTTTTTAAGCATAAAGAAGATATAGCTACTATAAATATAACCATATTCAGCTTTTCAGAGCCTGTTACAGTTAATGCATTTCAGAAAAAAATAATGTCTTCCCATTATGATGGCTGGATGAATTTATTTGAAAGACAGGGTAGCGAATATGAGATCAAAAAAGCTAATGTGGAGGATAGTTGTGTTGCAGTTTACTGTAAAACCCTGCTGAATGAACGTTTAGAAGTAGAGAAGGATCTTGTTGGTGAATATTATTATTTAAAAGGCTCCAGGGGATATCTGCTGTCTGTTATTACAGCGCAGGAATTATGGACAGAAATAGAGGACAGCTTTAAAACCCTGGTCAATAGTTTTTGGGTGGGTAATGGAGAAAGGCCGGAAATAGTAGTGGAAAAGAAAAAAGGTTATGAATGGGAAATGGATGGTCAGAATGCAGCAAACAACAAAAATATAAAAGCAAATCCTGATTTTGCGAAAAAACTTAATGAGCTATGGAAAGTTGATATTCAAGGGTCACAAAATGATCATAAAGCTGTAAAAGGTACGAAACCTGTTATTGTTAATGGAAATATATATTTTATTGTTGATGATCATATTTACTCTTACTCTATAAATGAAGGGAAGCAGAACTGGAGTTATAAAGTGGGAGAAGTAAACAGGAGCTTATGCTTGAAAGAGGATGTTTTGTATTTTATAAGACATGGCAAAGTCCCTGTCCTTTATGCGTTGATGTATCAAAATGGCAATGTTATATATAAGAAGACGTTAAGCGGTCCAGAATATTCACATCCAGTAGTAGATAACGGGAAACTGTTTATAATCGATGGAAAAAAAATACTGGCACTGGATAGTGAAACAGGGAGAGAGATATGGCATAAGCAGTATGATCTTGATCATCAAAAACGGCCGGTAGTTAATAATGAATATGTAGTTTTGTCTGAACAGGGAGATACAGTTATTGTATGTGATGTTAATAGTGGCGAGACTATCTGGAGAAAAAGGATGGATAGTAAAATTATGTTTCCCCCTCTCATCTATAATGATAATGTCATTGTTTCGGTTGAAAAGAACCATAACGCACCTGTGGATATTATTAACACTTATGATATAAAAAATGGCTATAAAAAGTGGGGTATTGCTGTAGAAGAAGATGTTGAGGGGCTGGCTTGTGATATTTCTGTTGGTAAAGGATCAGTGTATGCCGTATTTTCTGTAGAAAGCAGAGCTTATAATACTGATGAAGGCAGAAAAGATATAGTTATGGCCTTTGATATGAAACAGGGCAGTCTTTTATGGGAAAGACCGATTGGTTACACAGAAGCAGTACCAATGAAAGGTATAATGGTTGCTGACCAGCTGGTTTTTGTTTATGGCAGTAATGATAACCATTACTATCCTCTGGATGCTGTAACTGGAGAACCGTTTAGTGTTTTATTGCAGAACAGTAAAATAGAGGATAAGAACGAAACTGAAATCATTACTGTGAGGTTGTATAAAAGCAATTTAATAAAAATGGAATCAAGGGAAAATGTGGTTTCTGTTACCTGCCTGAATTAGCAACGTCATATTATATTTTTTTCATTAACATATTGACGTAATACATCATGGATGATACTTTATTCTTCATCGAAGTAATTTTATTCTTCATCGAAGCTTTCGATTACTGGTAAAGTCACTTCAAATAAATATGATGAGGGAGGAGTTTTTATGGCTTACAGCTATAATCAGGTAACTCTGGTAGGCAGGTTGACAAAAAATCCGGAATTAAAACAAGTATCTGATAATGCATCAAAATCTATATTTACTTTGGCTGTGAACCGTACTTACAGGAAATCTGATGGTACAACTGATACTGATTTTATTCCTGTGTGTATGTGGGGTAAACTGGCTGAAATATCTTTTCAACTATTAAATAAAGGAACACCAGTTCTTGTATGGGGTAAAATTCAGGTCAGGAGTTATGAAAAGGGTAATGAGGTGCGGTGGATTACTGAAGTTGTAGCAGATAATTTTCAAATTCTTGATAAGCATACTATTTCTGAAAGAGAAGACAGGAGTAAAGAAAAACAAAAAGAAGAAAAAATGATTCCATCTTAATAAAGGGAGGGACTGTCTGAAAAAGATAGTCCCTGAGGTATATTTTATGAGAAACCCTTCCTTTCTTCTGATAGCAAAAATATGTATCAAATTGCACTAAATACAAAGTAGGCCTGTAAATTTTTTTATTAATTTACCTGCTGAATTTCTTCCTGATAACTTAATCTGAAAAAAAACCTGTCTGGTACAAATTAAAGTGTCCGTTTAAATAGCTGAGTGTAGTTTCACAAACTTACATAAACGAAGTTATTGGAAAACTTCAGTGTCGGACATTTTACTTTGGAACAGCTATATTAAACTTTAATATCCTCAGTTTGATCTGCTTTTTTCAGCTTAAACTTATTCAAAGTGGAGGCTTATTACAGATATTTTTCACTTGCCAGTTAATTTAAGTGTGATATTATTAGCTGTAAAAGCGAGCGTTCGCTCGTAGATAAGGCAGGGGAATGAAAAAAGATACGAATAAAAATTTAATTCTAAGAAAAGCCTATAGTTTGTTTTTAAAGAATGGCTATAACGGTACCAGCATGAGAGTAATTGGCAAAGAATCAGGTGTTTCGATGGGTGGGATCTATGCTCATTATGCCAATAAACATGAAATATATAAATCTGTTTTTGAGAAATATCATCCATTTAATAATATGCCGATAATTATATCGAAATATATAGATCAGGAGCCAGAAGACTATTTTTTATCAATTGCTTTAAACTGGCTGGATAAACTATCGATTGACAGCCTGCAGTTAATGTTTATAGATAAAGTTGAATTTCAGGGAGAGCTTTCAAGGTATTTTTATCATCAGATATTTGCAGGAAGGGTCTCGATTCTGTTAGATTATATAAGAAATAATGTCGAAGATAATAAGTTGAAAAAATATAAACCGGAGACAATAGTTCACTTTTTCTTTAAATTGTTGATATCTAATATATTACCGGTTCAATTTATACATAATAAGACAAAAGAAAATATAAAAGAAGAGCTTAAAGTACAATTAAAAATCTTTTTGAATGGAGTGCTGGCCTGATGAGAAATAATTTATACTGTATTCTGGCAATGATTTTGAGCTTTATTATTATATATCCAGTAAGTGGTTATGCAGAAAAAATTACATTAAAAGAGTATTTGAAGGGACTTATTGAAAATGATGAGGAGTATAAGAACATATCAGCAAATCTAAAAAAGATAGAGGGAGATATTATTAGTGCTGAAACTATTTATGATTTGAATTTGTCCGGACAATTATCAAAAACCATGCTTGCTATCACCAGATAATGTTAAGTGAACAGCATCCCTGAATAATCAGCTCTTTAATATTATACGATAACTGCCTTGAATTAAGTTTAAGAGGCACGTTTATCTTCATCAACTTAAATTCAAAAAGCCTGAACATTTCTGCTCAGGCCTTTCATCTTAAATTGACTTTTGGGACAGCCCCTTAAGTACACTATTTTATTTCTAACATTTTTGGTCTGGACTTTTCTGCTTTAGGAAGAGTTATTGTCAAAACACCATTTGTATATTCAGCCTCAGCTTCTTCAAACTTGACATCTCCTGTACTTAAAGTTCTATGAAACTTGCCATAACTGATTTCTCTATAATACTTTTGCTTACTTTCTTCTTTTTCTTCACTTTTCTTTTCACCGCTAATCGATAATAGGCCTTCCTTATATTCTATGTTTATATCTTCTTTACTCATTCCTGGAAGCTCTGCTGTCACTTTTATGCTTTTCTCATTATCTTCTAAATTGATTTTTGTCAGGTTCAGTGAACTGGAAGGTACTACTTTATATGTTCTTAGATTATCAAAGAACTCATCCAGAAAAAGACCTCTGTTTCTTTTTGTCGATACTACACAATTCATTTTATTCCTCCTTTATTTTTTTAAACATTAAATTTTATTTAACTGTATTCATTTTTTATGCCAGCCATATTCAGCTTGATAAAGGAATGGAGTGTTCAATAATTTAACACTTTATGGTTGTGTAGATATGAAGCCAGTCTACAACTGCTCCATATTTTTTAGTAATAAAAGAATTATCTGGTCAGCTGGTTATGTGAAAATACGATAGATACTAAACCGCAATCGGGAATCTAATAAAAGAGTCAGGGGAGTAGTTATGAAGCTCAAAATCCTCATATTTAAGATCAAAAAATGGTTTTTTTGCTATTTTTACAATGGGCAGTTTGCCTGGAGGTCTTTTTAACTGTTCTTTCAGGCCATCAATATGATTAAGATATATGTGAGCATCACCAAAGGTATGTATAAAATATCCGGCCTCTAAATCACACTCTTGAGCTATCATCATCAATAATAAAGAATAGCTGGCAATATTAAATGGAACACCCAGGGCTATGTCTGCTGATCGCTGATAAAGCTGGCAATCCAGTCTGCCATTAACAACATAAAACTGAAAAAAAGCGTGACAGGGTGGTAAGGCCATACGATCAATATCTGAAACATTCCAGGCGTTTACAATGATGCGTCTGGAATCAGGCCTGGTTTTTATCAGTTCAATCGCCTGCTTAAGCTGATCTACATATTCTTTTCGGTATACTTTTCTTTTATCGTCCCAGCTAAACTTTTCCCACTTTCTCCACTGATATCCATAAATTGGACCCAGTTCTCCATTTTTATCAGCCCAGGGATCCCATATACCAGTATATTCTGCTAATCCGTCATTTATATTAGTTGATCCTTTGATAAACCAGAGCAGTTCTCTTAACAGACTATTAAAAAAAACTTTTTTTGTTGTTAAAAGGGGAAAACCTTTTCTTAAATCTATTCTAAGCTGATAGCCAAAAACAGATAATGTTCCTGTGCCTGTTCTATCAGGTTTTTCTTCACCGTTTTCTATCACATAGCTTACTAGTTCGTGGTATTGCTTCATTTATTTTATTCCTCTTTACTGATTTATATAAATATAACAAATATAATGGCTATATAAAACCGGTTTACTGTGTTTTTTATTATCTACAGGTTTATTTTATCAAATGTGATGGTAGAAAAAACAGAGTTTCAATTAATTGTGCAGATAGAAATAATATTAATGACACAGCCGTAACCTTCATAAACTTACCTGTTTATAGCTGTTCCAAAGTAAAATGTCCGACACTTAAAGAGCCATTTAAACGGACAGCTCAATTTGTACCAGCTATATTCTATGTAAAAATATAAGGAGAGCAAACGCACTAACATCAGCTGTACTTCTCCAATGAAACTTCCTTTACACTATCAAGATAGATATTGATAAGCCAGGGCAATCGCATCTAAAAACAGCCAAAGTAAAATAAACCAGTAGAAAAGCATGCTTTTTTAAGAGAAGAGAGAGTTATCCTAAAAGATATAAACTTTTAGGAGGACGTGTAATGAACATTCATAAAAAAGG
>JAAEMD010000365.1 GCA_024225875.1 bacterium | reverse complement strand
GACATAATTTGACTGCTCTTAATTTGAAATCCTTGTTGTACCGTTTCAGTATTTGCTTTCCCATTTTCATGCTCCTTTATGTGTTTTTTGTTTATTACACATACGAGTGAAAATGTGTCTATTTTTTCAAAGAAAGATCACCAATGACTATAGAATGCAACAATACACATACAAAACGCAAATTACAGCCTATAATTATATTATTAACGTAAAAGATCCAGAAATAAAAGAGTTGGCGCATAGGGAGTATCCAAATGACTACTCAATGCAAAAATATACATATGACAAACAACTTTCCGCAAAACGTTACATGAAAACAGTTGGTGATGCACAAGTAAAAAAATTTGCCAAGAGAGAATACCCATATGATTACTCAATGCAAAAATATACATATGATAAACAATTATCTGCTAAAACCTATATGCAGAGTGTAACAAATCAAAGGGCAAAAAATAAAGCTAATCGTGAATACCCTTACGATTATTCAATGCAAAAATACACATATGATAGGCTGGCATATTAAACATTTCTCAATTAATTTATTTCAACGAATATTAGGCCAAATTGTAAAAATGACAAATACCATAAAATATGCTGGTAAAAAATACTATAATCGGGTTATGGTATCAAATATCTATCTGTATTTAGCACAAAAATTTGAAAATTCATTAACCAATACTTCAAGCTACACTACGAGGTTTGTGGGATAGGAAAATAAAATCTACACGGGGAAAAATAATATGAGGTTAAAATTATTACAGATTATTATATCAGCAATTTTTATATCCTGTTCCACTTTTGCTCAATATTCATATTCAAAGCCTCTAAATCTTGTAACCCTTCAATATCCTCCATATGAGTATGAAGAAAATGGAGAAATCAAAGGAATGGCCGTAAGCATTGTCAGAGAAGTTTTCAAAAGAATGGGACAACCCATAGAAATAAAGCTTTACCCATGGGCCCGGGCTTTGCGTATGGTAAAAGAAGGTCAGGCAGACGGAATTTTCACTGCATATAAAAATCCAGAAAGAGAAAAATTTGCTTTATATTCAAAGGGAGTGCTGATGCCGCAATCGGTATCGCTGTGTACGTTAAAACACAAGGATTTTAAACTTGATAAGAACTTAACAAATTTAAAAAACTATAAGATAGGAATTGTTCACAAGGTTAGTTATGGGAGAAATTTTGACAATGCTGTAAAAAATAATATCATTAATCGAACAGTTAAAAGCTATTCAGGAGAAGAAAACTTTGAAAGATTATTGATTGGGTATTTAGATTTTGCAGTAAGCAATACGTACGGTGCCATTGATATTCTATGTAAAATTGGAAAACGTGACCAAATATCAATTTTATCTCCGCCAATTCAAGAAGTTCCAAGCTATATTGCATTTTCAAAAAAACGTAATTTACTTGGGACAAGGGATAAATTTGATATTATTCTATCTACTATGAAAGCAGATGGAACATATGATGAAATTATCAAGTCATATACTTCTTGTTCCCCAATAAACTGATCAGAACAAGTTACCCTGCCCCCACAACACCCCATAAGTTCAAAATATTTTCCACTTTTCGTGCCTTAATATTGTATTAGGTGAAAAATTGTCCATACCACAAAGAGGGTAGATGGAATCTATTCTATCTACTATTGTTATATAACCAGTAAAAAAAGGAGTTTACTATGGAGTAACAAGAAGTCCAAAAAACGAAAAAGGATAGCTTGTGTAAGCGAAACAAAACACAATCTTATCCGGGTTTTCCGGAATCAAGTTTAAAACAGACTATATGCTAAAATAGCATGGATTCAATACTTTCAACTGACATTTGCTAATAATAAATCACAAAGAACTATAAAAATTAATTTTAAGGGAAAAGAATGAAAAAAACAATATCTTGCTTAATTGCCATATCATTAACTTTAATTATAGTAAGTTTTCTTCATGCCGGATGGGGAGATAATTTAATGAGCAAAGGTCTGGATATGGCCAGCAAAAAAGTGGATGAAACAATTCAAAAGGATAAATTGAAAGACAATATCAATTCGTTAATTTCACAAAAGGAATATGCTGATGCTTTGCGGCAAGCAAACAATGGTTTAAGAAAATATCCTGATGATAATAAATTTATCGGTTTAAAAAAACAAATTCAGACCGATGGTATAAAAAAACAATTAGATACTGCAGAAAACTATCTCAAAAATAATGACTTCAGGAATGCAAAAAAATATGCCCAGAAAGCTGAAATTTTTGACGAAAACTCTTCAAAAATCAGTTCATTCAAAAAAAAGATTACTGAAACTCAGATTCAACAGAAACTTAATACAGCCCAAACCTACCTTGACAAAAACAAATTTTCTGAAGCTAAAAATGCTGTGCGATCTGCATTAAAAGACGATAGTTCCTCTGATGAGGCAATAAGACTGTCTGAAAAAATTGATCAGGCTGAAAAGAATTTTAAACTATCCAAAATCATAACTGATTCAAAAGCATTGTTTTTAGCTGGAAAAAATCGAGAAGCCCTTTGGAAAATTGATGAAGCTATACGAATTGATGCAACAAATTCAGAAGCCAAAAGCTTAAAATCAAATATAGAAAAACAAGAAGCGACTCGTCAACGCAATATTCAAGCAAAAAAAGAGGCGGAAAGGAAACAACGAACAGCTGAAAGGAAGCTGCAAGAAGAAAAATTCAAAAAACAACAGGCTGATGAAGAACTTAAAAAAAGGGAAATAGCAGAGCTAAAAAAAGCAGAAGATAAGCAACGAGAAGACGATCTGAGAAAACAAAATATCGCAGCAGAACTGAAAAGAGAGCAACAAAAAGAAGAGCTGAGAAAACAAAATATCGCAGCAGAACAGAAAAAAAATGCAGAATATGCTAAAAAAGTAGCCTTTTGGAAAAAAGAATATGGAGATATAGTAAAACCTGTTCAGACACTTAAAGATTATCTTAAGTTGGTGTATAGTTTTGACCCAAAGGCAGCCAAACTTGTCTCGAAATCAGAACGAGAGAGCCTCAGCAAAAAAATTAAGTATCAACGCATGAACAACCCCCAAGCTGTAGAATTAATACAATACTCAACTTTTAAATTTGATCAATTAAATGCAAAAATTATCGATATGTCAAAGGATTCAGCTGTGATTCAAACTTCCGGTCATTTCATTATTGACACACCAGAGGGAGCAAGCCCTTTTCCAGCACCTAAACATGTTTCTTTAGTGAAAGAAGGCTGGAGTTGGGTACTTGTCAATATCATGTAATCGTACCAATAGATTATATTTATTTACCTATTGTAATAAATATCCACCTTCTTAGAAGGTGGTTTTGCCTTTTACCCCCTATAAGGGGGCTATGCTTGCCTCCTGAGAAGACAAGCAGGTCATCCCCTATTTCATACAAACTTCTTATTGTTCTTGTTGCTTTTCAAGCACTTC
>JAAEMD010000364.1 GCA_024225875.1 bacterium | reverse complement strand
TAGTATGTGAGGTGAAATTAAACATTAGGACGAAATCCGTCATAAGGGTTAATTGAGGTATGTTCAAAATTCTGTGTCAAAGTCTCTGATTCCAGATCAATCATAGGCCCAGCGGAGGTAAAAGGCAAGTCCGAGAATGGGCCTTAAAATTACCACGTCGGAGAAATTGACTTTTGCTGGAGCGGTATTTCTGGAATCATCTTTTCAATCTATAAAGATGGGTGTAGTTGCACATTGGGATGAAATCCGTCACAGGATTTTACCAAATGTCAATACAGATAAGCTTTAGCACCGAAATCCTACTTCCCATTTTACAGGCTTCAATCTCCTGAAGTTTTGGAAGAAAAAAACAGGTTGAGAATATAGTATCGATGCCTATCTCCAAGTGGTTTTTAATTAAAAAGTCAAAATTTGCTATAATATTAATATGTTTACAAACTATAATCCGACCGTTTTCAGTTCATAACGACCAAGCCTAGGGGAGGGCACTACCAGATTTTAGGTGGTGAAAAAAGTTTTAAAGCTATTTTTTAAATCAAAGTGGGTCAAAATTGGGTTATAAAAGGGGGGCATTTTTTGGTTGTAAATTCTAAAAATCGTTGGGTCTGATAATTTGTCATTATGTAAACTTTTCTGGGGAATGACCACACCCTATGACGGATTTACCCTAAATGTGCAATCACACCCATGGTAGCGTGCCTTTCCGCATAAATCTGGGTGGTACCCTAACTTTTAGCCAGAAAAGATGTTTTGACAAAGTTCTATTGAATCGACTATATCTCCAATTAAAGTTGATTAAGGATTAATCGAGAGAATAGGCACAGAGTTTTGAAAAAAAATGTGAAATTTATAAGATGTAAAAGAATATTAATTAATACCGCAAAATTAAAAAGAGCCGAAGGCTAATCCGGGCAAAATGCCACTTACAATTAGCGTTGGGCTCTGTATTTTTAACTTTATACACGAACTATAAATCTAACGAGCTGAGATGTCAAATGATTTTTCCAAAACAAGAAACTTGGGATGAGTGGGAAATAAAAGAAGAGTTGCATAAATTTTTCTTTTTAAGGTGGCAAGAAATATTCGACGAGACGACTTTTGATTCGTGGCAAATTCGTTCATGTAATCTAACAAGCATATTAGACGAACTTTTAATAGCTATAGATGTTGTGGATAGAGTTCAGTCATCACATCAAAACATTCAATATCTTATTGACGAGGCGAAACTAATAGCGAAAGATGATCTTTTTATTAAAGAGCATTTTTCTTTTGTTGGCGGATATCTTAAAAAGCTGAAACACGAGTATGACTCGTGCGTTAAAAATGAAAATAAAAGCAATGACAACTTTCGAAAATTGGTAAAAGTTATACTTGGAAATTTAGTAGGCTATAGAAAAAGATTAGAAAACAGCTTATTGACGTTAATAATTACCCCCCCAGAAAAGAACTACAAAAGTAAAATTTATGCATTAACGATGGCTTTTGGTGTTGAGATTAAAGCCCAAGGATACTCTACCGATGTCCTAAAAGAATCGTATAAAATCCTTACAAAAAAAGAATTAGGGAGTTTTGTAGAACGTTTCAAAAAATTAAAAGATGATTTTTCTGGAACAGAAAATAAATATAATTGTCATTTCTTTATTTCCTGGCCAGGAAAGCTTCCCAATTTTTCTGAAAACAATATTACATTTATTAAAAAACATCCCGATCTTAAACCAGGGACATTATCGGATGAAGAACATGAATTTTACAAACAAAATTCAGAAGCTTTAATTGCCAAAATAACTGTGAAAAGCCTTGACCATTATTCAGCAAGAATGAAAGCAGAACGAATACTCGATTCTCTTTTTGCTGTTAATACATTATACACGCCTACCAAAAAAGCTGTTGTTAAACATAAAAAAACACTAATAAGTTCTGAAAAGGATGGTTGCAAATACTGTATAACTGAACAACATTCTCTGAAATATATTCGGGATGCAAAAAATGCAGAACGAAACATTGAAGAGCTTTGGGAGGTTAGTAAAAGATTGCCTGTTGAAGAATCAGCCCAATTATCAGCGTCCCTCCAATACCACAAATCAGCCTTATTATCCCTCACTGACCAAGCGAAACTTGTAAATCTATGGATTGCAATAGAATCCCTTGTACAAAAAGGGGGAACAAACATAATTGATAGAATTACAAAATATATTCCCGCAAGTGTGTCTACGGGCTATATTTACCTATTAACTAAAAGTATTCCAATTGATATAAGCAGTTTTTGGAAAAAGATAGATAATAAGAAATTTCGTTCGAAACTCACGAAATCAAATAAATATATTTTGCATCCGTACGATTTGCTTCAAATACTGCTTGATAAGGAAGATGGTGAGTTGATATCTGGTTTTTTAAATTTAATAAGTGATAATCCCTTACTCGTTTTTAGAATTGGAAATTTGTGGAAAGGTCCATTTAGTAGTCCCAAAGAGCTTAGAAAAAGATTAGAAAGACACAACAATAATATTTTGTGGCAACTACGTAGAATTTATAGATTAAGAAATTATGTAATGCACAACGGCATAATTCCTCGACAAACACGCCAACTAATCCACCATTTGCATAGTTATTATATTCTTACTATACACAATCTCATTCATGATTTAAAAGTTAATACAAACTGGGGGATTAGTGAAGCATTAGAGCATCGGTATCAACTCTATGAACAGCTTACCTATAAACTAACAAAGAAAAAAATAGTAGATACACAAGGATTATTTAGGACATCTTCCATTTTATTTAGAAATCCAAAGACGTCTGCTTGGGAAAATAGAGAATCCTGAAAACGATAATTTTTGTATTGGGGTTTTTTGCCTATCCCCCCTGGTCCTATCTGTGGTAGCTTGGAATAGTTTTCAACAGGACTCGGAATAGATAACAATTCCCGGCTCACATAATAGCGTATATGAACAAACGCAAAAACACCCTCTGTTGACGTTTAACGAGTTTGAGGTTTGGGCAAAAAACCCCAAACTTTAAAAATTATTGACCCCTATATCGGTTTAATTTGGATCTTCTGGCAAGCCTATGGGAAGTTTCTCTTGACCGAGATACCCTGATGATCTTTCTTTGAAAAAATAGACACATTTTCACTCGTATGTGTAATAAACAAAAAACACATAAAGGAGCATGAAAATGGGAAAGCAAATACTGAAACGGTACAACAAGGATTTCAAATTAAGAGCAGTCAAATTATGT
>JAAEMD010000363.1 GCA_024225875.1 bacterium | reverse complement strand
GATAATGAAATTCATTTTGAAATGACCTGCAAAATGCATTTTAATGAGTCCTCCCTGACTACTTTTGATACTGAGCGTAAAAAACAAATAATGAATAAATATGCTTATTTAATAACCCTTTTTTCAGACCTGAGCAGGTATGCAAAAAAGCTGGATGATAAATATAAAAATTGTTTCAGAAAAATCACAACCTGCAAGACTAAGTTAAGCATTCGACTCTGTCTGACAGCCATAACCGCTTTCACTTTCTTTGCTAAAGTAATTGATTCTGATAGAAATGATAAAGATCACGTTATAAGTGATACGAGTCAAATATGTAGAAAAAACAGGGAAATATTCAAGTCGTTCCTTTTTCGAGACTTAATGAAAGAGATTGTTGGATTCAACATCTTTCCATTCAGGTATAGAGATCATAAACTTTTCTTTGAATTTACTTCCAGATTAGTTGAAAATGGCCAATATATAACAATGCTTAATAATAACCTCAAAGAACATTACAATCATAAGATTCCAGGTTTGCCAGGTGATTATAAGTTTATACGCATTGGCATTAATTGTTTAAAACCGATGTATATTCATCTAATCTATATAGAAAATAAAAATACAACCGATATAAACTTTTCAGGAAACAGCATTCTGGCTTCCACAAAAAATCAAGTATATGATAATCGTATGAAATATGAAGTCAAACATGAAAGTATTTATTTTGACATAGCAGACATGGTTAGAATAATTAATAATTGCAGACAAAACCTCCCGATATTTCAGGATACGATGTATTTAAAATTTATTGAAGATACTAAGCAGGAAGCTGAGCAACGAATTCAAGAGATGATTAGACAATTAGGAGTTGATACAACCCTTTAAGGAAAAATAAAATTTCAACATCAGAGCACTAATTTCATCATGCATAAATTTATAGTTTCCAGGAGAATATAGTTATGCCTGCTCAGGCTGAAAATGAACTGGGCAAACTCAAAGAGCAGTTCAGTCAGGCTGGACAGCTGCTAAATATGTTTACTGTGCTTGATGAATAACTTGTCTGGTTTAAAATAAGTTTTGATAGATAAAAATAAAGTATTAACAGGGAGATAGTAATGAATAAGATTATATCTTTGAGAAAAAATCAGGGGCCATTAATCATCAATGATTACAATGAATATGAGAGCAATATATATAAAGATAATATAAGCAGCGGCAATAAAAGTACGGCCTCAATATTTTCAATTCAACAGCAATGGATGAATAAGAGTGAAAAGTGTAATACCCTGGCTCAGGGCTATTATAGAATCTGTGCAGGTGCTGGTAACTCTGAGCACAGCCAGTTTCCTGAAGATCTTATAAAGTTAATATCGAATCATTTATATCTTACTGTAGAGCAGGATATGAATGAAGATCTTCAGATCTGGGTTAGATGTTTTAATCGAGTATTAATAGACAACAATATCAATATAGAAGAAAAATTTAATGCTGAATTTTTTTTAAAAGATAATGAAATTCATTTTGAAATGACCTGCAAAATGCATTTTAATGAGTCCTCCCTGACTACTTTTGATACTGAGCGTAAAAAACAAATAATGAATAAATATGCTTATTTAATAACCCTTATTACAGACCTGGATACGTATGCAAAAAAGCTGAAAGTAAAGAACATTTATAGTTTGATTCGCGAGGATAAATATAAAAAAAGTTGCGAAAAAATTACAACCTGCAAGACTAAGTTAAGTACTCCATTCGGTCTGACAGCCATAACCGCTTTCACTTTCTTTGCTAAAGTAATTGATTCTGATAGAAATGATAAAGATCACGTTATAAGTGATACGAGTCAAATATGTATAAAAAACAGGGAAATATTCAAGTCGTTCCTTTTTCGAGACTTAATGAAAGAGATTGTGGGATTCAACATCCTTCCATTCAGGTGTAGAGATCATAAGCTTTTCTTTGAATTTACTTCCAGATTAGTTGAAAATGGCCAATATATAACAATGCTTAATAATAACCTCAAAGAACATTACAATCATAAGATTCCAGGT